>NZ_WKCD01000316.1:0-5954 GCF_021606625.1 Pseudomonas sp. PA-4-8C | reverse complement strand
GGTTCTCCGGCAATCGGCGCGTGACGGTGCAAGCGGGTGAGCGGCTGGATTTTTTCCTGGTAGAGGACTGCGCGCCGGATAGGCTGGTGCTGACTGAGCGTGACCGGCACCTGGATGTGATGATTTGCCTTTCAATTGCTGATCGTGTGCTGACGATCACTTCATCGGTGATCACCCACAACACCTTCGGGCGCCTTTACATGCTGCCGGTGGGGCCGGCGCACAAACTGATCGTCAATCGGTACATGGCCCGCTTGCAGCGCAAGCTGCAACAGCTTTGAAACCCAGAACAGGCTCACACAACGCAACCTGTTCTCGGTTGGAGATGTCGAGCTTCAGCGATACAGCGAAAGCGCTGGATCACGGCGCAACGCTCCACACCGCCAGTTCATACCCATCTGGATCGGTGAAGTGGAACCTGCGGCCTCCTGGAAACGCAAACGTCTGGCGAGTAATCACCGCGCCCAGCTGTTGAAGCCGCTGCTGCACACTGTCCAAGTCATCGGCATACAAGATAACCAAGGGCCCGCCCGGCCGCACAGTCTCACCGGTGGTGAAACCACCCGTGAGCCGGCCATCGCTGAATTCGCTGTAGGTGGGGCCGTAGTCGACGAACGTCCAGCCGAATGCAGCGCCGTAAAAGGCTTTACTGCGGGCGATGTCGCTTACGTTGAATTCAATATTGTCGATCTGTCTGTCTTTACCGGCTGTGCTCATGGTGGCCTCCGTGGCGCGTATCTTAGGCCGCGAGTGTAGCGTATCCGGGCCTGCCCATTTCTCACACGCTCAAGGATGAAACCTGCGCCCCAACGCATCCAGCCGCACCGCGATCGGTGGCAGGCGTTCGCTGCTGCGCGCGAGTGTCTCGACGTCGTCGGCGGTGTTCTGGGCGATGCTTTGCACCGATTGCAAACGCTCGACGATCTCCAGGTTGGCCGAGGTCTGTTCGCGGGTGGTGGTGACAATGTGGCCGTTGAGTTGGTCGATGTGTGCGATGTCCTCGCCCACCGCCCGTAGCATGTCCACGGCCTCTTGGCTGTCTGCCACGCAGCGCTCTACACCTTCGCGGCTGGCGTGCATGGCTTCGACGGCTTGGCGGCTGCCGTGTTGCAGGCCCTCGATGATGCTCTTGATTTCCTGGGTGGAGAGGGCGGTGCGCTGGGCCAGGCTGCGCACTTCATCGGCCACCACGGCAAAACCACGGCCTTGCTCGCCGGCGCGGGCGGCCTCAATGGCGGCGTTGAGGGCCAGCAGGTTGGTCTGGTTGGCGATGCTGCTGATCACTTCCAGCACCGAGCCGATTTGCTCTGCCTGCACCGCCAGGGATTCCACGGTCGACTCCGTGCCGTTGATACGCGAAGCCAGTTGGCTGATTTCATGCTGGGCGCGGCCGACGCTTTCCTGGCCGCGCACAATCTGTTGGCTGGCTTGGCCTGCATGCTCCACCGCCTGTTCGACCTGCACCGTAATGTGGCCCATGGCGTGTTCCATGCGCTGCATCGAGCCGGTCATCTCGCCGATCTGCGCCAGTTGATGCCGGGCGCCTTTTTCCAGGGTGCCGCTGGCGCTGGCCAGTTCCTGGCCGAGCTGGCCCAGGCCATGGGAGTCGCGAGCGACGCCGTCGATCAGGTGGGTGAGTTGCTGCAGGAAGTGGTCGAACCGCTTGGCGAGGGACACGTGGGCCTTGCCTTCACCTTGGGCGGTTTCCACGGTGAACTGCGAGGTAACGGCGAGCATCTTCTCAAGCATTTCCTGGCTCTCCACCGCTTCGGCCTGGCTATGGACGGCGAGGTAGAGCAGGGCGACGGTCTCCATCACCACATAGAAGGCATGGACGAAAACCATCGTCCAGCCGCCGTGATGCTCCATTACAAACACAGGGAAACCCTGGTGTTGCAAGGCATGGAACACCACGTGATGCACCGCGATGGTCAGTGCCGCTACCAGGATCGGCAGCCAGTCACGGTAAAAGGTCAGCACCGCCAACAGCGCGAAAATACCGAAGTGGGATTCGATCACCCCGTGTGCCTGGTTGATGTGCAACGCGGCCATCACCATCAAGCCGGCACCCAGTGCACAGCGCATCACGCGGGTGCCGCCGATGACGCGGTACAGCGCCGTGAGCACCACGCCGGTGCCGCCACCGACGATCACGGCCTGCATTAGGGTGTCGTGCCAGAACGCCAGGCCGAGGGAGAACAGCAACATCAGCCAGATCAATGCCAGCATGATGCGGTCGGCCTTGCGATAGTGCTCGAGAAAACGGACGGGCATTCACTCTTACTCCATGAGAGGGGGGGCGTCGAGGTCAAGCAAGCACGCGGTGTGCCACCCAGGCGCGCCGCTGTGGAGTGAAGCAGATGTTCACGATTATTGCCGGTTACCCACGCGTTATCGGCATGCGGGCACGGGACTTTAAGAACGGCTGCCCGAGCGGGCAGCCGAGGTGGCGATGGGGCTCAGAAACTGTACTTGGCGGTGAGCATCATATTGCGGGGGCTGCCATAGGAGTCGCCACCATAAGTCACTGAGTCGGAGATGGACTGGTAGTAGTGGCGATCGAAGATGTTGTTGGCGTTGAGCTGCAGGTCCAGGTGTTGATTGACCCGATAGCCTGCCATCAAGTCGGTGACGGCGTAGCCGCCTTGCTTGAGCCGATAGTAGCTGCCATCGGCCAGCTTGATGTCGTTGTACATGCGGCTCTGCCAGGAAATATTGCCGCCGACCCGGAGTTTTTCCAATGGGCCCTGAAAGTTATAGCGGGTGGTCACTTTGAACAGGTGTTCCGGCGTGTCGGTGTCAAATTGCTTGTTGACCTTCTGCGGATTGGCGTCGTCCTTGATGGTGTGGGTGCGCGCATAGGTATAGCCGCCGCCGACCTGCCAGTTTTCGGTCAAGGCACCTTGCAGTTCGAAGTCGATACCCTGGCTGCGGATTTCACCCGAGGCCACAGAGCAAGACGCCTGCGGGCAGTTGGGCACCACCACCGGCACGGCGCGGTTTTCCTGGTCGACGCGGAACAGCGCCACGCTGGCATTCAGCGCGCCACCAAAATATTCGCCTTTGACGCCAACCTCATAATTTTTACCGACGATGGGCTTGAGTGGGGTGCCGGCTGTGCTCTTGTCTTTTTGCGGCGTGAAGATGTCGCTGTAACTCACATAAACCGAATGCTGGTCGTCCAGATCGTAGATCAGGCCGGCGTAGCGGGTGAGGTTGCGGGTGACCTTGTAGTCGCCAGCGGCATCACGGTTGTCGTAGTCGTACCAGTCCAGGCGAGCGCCGAGGATCAGCTTCAGCGGGTCGGCCAGGCTCAGGCGGCTGGTGAGGTAGAAACCATCCTGGGTGGTGACTTCGCGCACATTGTTGGTGTGGGTGAAGTTCGGTTTGCCGGCATTGATCGGCCAGTTGAGGTCGTACGGGCTGTAGTTATGGGTGGTCATGTCGTAGATGCGCTTGCTGGCGCCCACCACCAGTTCATGGCTACGGCCGAACGCCTCGAACGGGCCGCTGGCAAAGGCGTCGAGCCCGGCCTGGTTTTCATCATAGCTGGCCTGGTACACCGTGCGGGCCAGGGTGTTGTTGGTCCAGCGCGATTGGTAGGAGCCGGAGAACAAGGCGTTCTGTTCGGCATAGTTGGCATTGACCTGCAGGCTCCAGTCGTTGGCCAGGCGCTGGCGCAGCTCGGCGAACACGGTGTTGATTTCCTGGTCCTTGTTTTCCCAGTCGGTGCCTGGGTTATAGGAACGCGACAGGCCCAGGTGGCGCCCATCCAGGCCGACCATCGAAGCGCCCCAGAAGTAGTTGGTCTTGTCCTTCTGGTTCGAGTAACCGAGGGTCAGGGTGGTGTCTTCGCTCAGGTCGGCTTCGGTGACGGCATAGAAAAGGCCATGATCCTGCTCGGCCTTGTCGATAAAACTGTTGGCATCGCGGTAAGAGGTGACGACACGGCCACGCCAGGTGCCACTGTCATTGAGTGGGCTGGAGGCGTCGAGCTCGCCACGGTAGTCGTCCCAGCTGCCGACGGCGCCGGTGAGCGTGACTTTCTGCTCGTCCAGTGGCCGCTTGCGGATCAGGTTGATCGCGGCCGAAGGGTTGCCCGCGCCGGTCACCAGGCCGGTAGCGCCGCGCACCACTTCGACGCGGTCGAACATTGCCAGGTTCGGCTGCGCGCCTACCGATGCACCGTTGTAGCCGCTGGGTATACCGTCATACATGAGGTTGTCGATGTCGAAACCGCGTGCGGTAAAGCCTTGTCGCCCAGGGCCGTTGGAGTAATTGAGGAACAGCCCCGGCGTGGCGTTGACCACGTCGTTGATGCTGGTCATGGCCTGGTCATCCATGCGCTGGCGCGTGATCACGGTGACGGCCTGCGGGGTTTCGCGCAGGGTCAGCGGCAGTTTGGTTGCGGTCTTCATCGAGCCGGTGGTGTACGACTCGCTGCCTTCGGTGGTTGCGCCAAGCTGTTGGCCCGAGACCTGGGTAGCACCCAGCTCGATGGTGGCCGGGGCTTCGGCGTCGGCGGCAATGGCCGCATTGGAGGTTGCTAGAGCGATAGTGATTGCCATCAGACTGGGTGTAAAAACGTTGCCGCCGCGTTGTTGCACAGACATGAAAGTAGGGCTCCCCAAGTGCCGTCCGTGGCGAATAGTAAATCTGTTGATAATTATTCGCATCAGTTTGGCAGATTGAGTCTGTCGGTAAAAGCCCCAACGCTGTAGGAGCGAGCTCGCTCGCGAAAGACTCACAGGCGCCGCGTTTATTCAGGAAGCCCACGTATCGTTGAGGTTTTTCGCGAGCAAGCTCGCTCCTACAGGGTTGCTTTCAGGTGAACAGGATTTCGTAGGGCTCGCGCATGCGTTCCAGCAATATTTGCGCGAGCATCGGTGGTAAACCGATCTGCGGGTCGCCCACCAATTGGCTGGCGTAGGCATGGGCGGCGTGCAGTTTGCGCGCGACGGTCCAGGTGTCCAGGCGGACCTTGCGCGCACGTTGCCAGGGCATTACCGCGCTTTCCCGTGCGGGCCAGTGCCAGGCCCAGACCGGCAGTTCATACAGTTGCGCACCCACCAAACTACATGCCTTGGCACTCGCGCGGCCGACGGCATCGTGGTCGTCATTGCCGTCGTTGCGCCAGGTGGTAAACACCACGTCGCCGGGTTGCAGGTAGCGCGCGATGAACTGGCTCATCGGCTGTTCACGGGCGGCCAGGGCGTCATCACAAAACCCGCCACGAATCCATTTCAGGCTGTGCAAGGGCATGCCCAATCGGCGCAGGGCTTCGGCGCTTTCCTGGGGGCGCACCACGCTCAAGCGGCTGGCCGGCCATACCTGAGAGCCGGGATGGCTGGCGCTGCCGTCGGTGATGGAGATCAGTTGCAGGGGATGCTCCTGGGTGCTGAGCAGTTGCAGCAAACCGCCGCACGCCAGCACTTCATCGCCCGGGTGCGGGGCGATCACCACCACGCGAGCGCCGCGCGGTACCAGGGTGTTCAGGGAGATGATGGGGATTTGCGCCAACTGCGGCGCACTGTTCCAGATTTGCGCGGGGCCGCGGCGGCCTTCGCTTAAGGAGGCAGGCTTCATGGGTGTCACATCCTTGTCGGTTGATACCGGGTCGTACCCCGTTGACGGGACGACGCTCTTGTCTTCACCCCAGGCTCCGCTGGGGTGAGTGCTGTGCGAGGCGTTAGGAGCATAGACAGGCATGGGTGTCCGCACAACTTTGGATGCGATGCCGCATAACCGTCGACGATTAGCCTGCCGCCCCACGATCCAACTATGGGAGCGGGCTTGCTCGCGAAAGCGGTCGGTCAGTCACCATCAATGTTGGCTGGGCCGACATCTTCGCAGGCAAGCCAGCTCCCACATAGGTCATGGGTTGCCCAAAAAATTAGCGCCTGGCACACAACCCTGTGGGAGCTGGCTTGCCTGCGATGACGGCGCTCCAGCCC
>NZ_WKCD01000315.1:0-5984 GCF_021606625.1 Pseudomonas sp. PA-4-8C | reverse complement strand
CCTTGGATGAGAGCAGCCCTTGATGGGTGACAATTCGTTCGATCAACTCCGACTTCGTCATATTTTTCCCTTCTTTTTCAAGCAGCTAGGAAAAGCGCTCCGAAGGTTTTAGCATGAGTTGATGAATTTGAACAGCCCATGTGTCAACTTATCTGAGGCTGAATAAACACGCTCAGCGGGCGGTCAACCTCTTACTTACAGATCACCAACATGGTCCGCGTCACCGCGCCAGCAGGGTTCCAGCCGAACATGTAGTCACCCTCTTCGTCCTCGGCGTCGCTGGAACGGGTAATGACCTTGTAGCCCTGCATCTTGCACTCACGGGCGGCGCGCTTTTCGCACTTTTCCCACTTGTTGCCCAGGCCAGAGCAGTCGATCTCGATGCCGCTGACGCCGCGCTTGGCGTGGGTCTTGGCGCTGGTGGAGGAGCAGCCTGCAAGTACCAGCAAGGCGAGTATTACGATAATTCTGTTCATTCAAACCCTTATTGAGTCAGCAACGCGAAATAGCCGTTTTTATGACTATAGTCAGTTCTGACATTGGGCTGAATGCCTTGGTTCAGTGCAGTTGCTTCATCAAATTTCAGGCAAAAAAAAGGCCTCGCATCGCAAGGCCCTTGATCGTGATCGTTCCCATGCTCTGCGTGGGAATGCAGCCAGTGACGCTCTGCGCCACTGGCGCTAACGGACGAGACGCAGAGCGTCTCAAGAGGCATTCCCACGCGGAGCGTGGGAACGATCATGAATCTTGAATGAACGTGTCGTCTGTGAGTTTTTCGCGAGCGAGCTCGCTCCTACCGTTGAGGCGGCAGGCAACAAAAAAGGGCGACCGAAGTCGCCCTTTTTCTACAGCTTTACAGAACTTAGTTCTGCTTAGCCATTGCCTGGCGCAGCAGTGCCGCCATGGTGGTGTCAGCAGCAGCTTCCGGAGCAGCTTCTTTCAAGCTCTGGATAGCTTCTTTCTCTTCCACTTCGTCTTTCGACTTGATGGAGAGCTGAATCACGCGGCTCTTGCGGTCAACGCTGATGATCTTGGCTTCTACTTCCTGGCCTTCTTTCAGAACGTTGCGCGCGTCTTCAACGCGGTCACGGCTGATTTCGGAGGCTTTCAGAGTCGCTTCGATATCGTCGGCCAGAACGATGATGGCGCCTTTGGCGTCAACTTCTTTCACAGTGCCTTTAACGATGGCGCCTTTGTCGTTCTCTTGAACGTACTCGGAGAACGGATCGCTTTCCAGTTGCTTGATGCCCAGGGAGATGCACTCGCGCTCTGGGTCAACCGACAGGATAACGGTGTCCAGCTCGTCGCCCTTCTTGAAACGACGAACAGCTTCTTCGCCAACTTCGTTCCAGGAGATGTCGGACAGGTGAACCAGGCCGTCGATGCCGCCGTCCAGACCAATGAAGATACCGAAATCGGTGATCGACTTGATGGTGCCGGAGATTTTATCGCCCTTGTTGAACTGGCCAGAGAAATCTTCCCATGGGTTAGATTTGCACTGCTTGATGCCCAGGGAGATACGACGACGCTCTTCGTCGATGTCCAGAACCATAACTTCCACTTCGTCGCCGACTTGTACGACTTTCGAAGGGTGGATGTTCTTGTTGGTCCAGTCCATTTCGGAAACGTGTACCAGGCCTTCCACGCCCTCTTCCAGCTCTGCGAAGCAGCCGTAGTCGGTCAGGTTGGTAACACGCGCGGTTACGCGGGTGCTTTCTGGGTAACGAGCTTTGATAGCAACCCATGGATCTTCGCCCAGCTGCTTCAAGCCCAGGGAAACGCGGTTACGCTCACGATCGTACTTCAGAACCTTGACATCGATCTCGTCGCCAACGTTGACGATTTCGGAAGGATGCTTGATACGCTTCCAAGCCATGTCGGTAATGTGCAGCAGGCCATCGACGCCACCCAGATCGACGAATGCGCCGTAATCGGTGAGGTTCTTGACGATACCTTTGACTTGTTGGCCTTCCTGCAGGGATTCCAGCAGAGCTTCACGCTCGGCGGAGTTCTCTGCTTCCAGCACGCTGCGACGGGAAACGACAACGTTGTTGCGCTTCTGGTCGAGCTTGATGACTTTGAATTCGAGTTCTTTGCCTTCCAGGTGCGTGGTGTCGCGCACTGGACGAACGTCGACCAAAGAACCTGGCAGGAACGCACGGATGCCGTTAACGTCGACAGTGAAGCCGCCTTTAACCTTACCGTTGATAACGCCCTTGACCACTTCTTCAGCTGCGAAGGCTGCTTCGAGAACAATCCAGCATTCAGCGCGCTTGGCTTTTTCACGGGACAGCTTGGTTTCACCGAAACCGTCTTCAACCGAGTCCAGAGCAACGTGAACTTCGTCACCGACATTGATAGTCAGGTCACCAGCATCGTTGTAGAACTGTTCCAGCGGGATCAGAGCTTCAGACTTCAGACCAGCGTGAACGGTTACCCAGCGAGCTTGGTAATCGATATCAACGATAACACCGGTGATGATGGAGCCTGCCTGAAGGTTCAGGGTTTTTAGGCTTTCTTCAAAGAGTTCCGCAAAGCTTTCGCTCATTTTAATTCCTGTTGATAAGGGCGAAGAATACGCCCATCTCCACACCCCAGACGGTGTGGGTCAGTTTCAGTTAAAAGAAGCCACCGCAGGACTATGACTGGTCCCCTGCGGCCTTCTTGATCACCCGGCGATATCGCGAATGGCGATTTCACTCATGATGCGTTCCAGCACCTGCTCGATGGACAGCTCCGTGGAATCCAGCTGTATGGCGTCAGCCGCCGGCTTGAGCGGGGCTACCGCACGCTGGGTATCACGCTCATCGCGTGCACGGATCTCATCTAGCAGACTCGACAGACTAACACCATCGACTTTGCCCTTCAACTGCAAGTAACGGCGGCGTGCCCGCTCCTCGGCGCTGGCGGTCAGGAAAATCTTCAGCGGCGCCTCGGGAAACACTACCGTGCCCATGTCGCGGCCATCGGCCACCAGGCCCGGTGCTTCCTGGAATGCGCGCTGGCGCTGTAGCAGCGCCTCACGCACGGCAGGCAGCGCGGCCACTTGGGAGGCACCCGCGCCGATACTCTCGGTGCGAATCACGTCGCTGACTTCATCACCCTCCAGAATAATGCGCTGCAACTGACCCTCGGTCGCCGCAATGAACTGCACATCCAGATGGGCGGCAAGTTTCGTCAGCAATTCTTCGTTGGTCAGGTCCACACCATGGTTGTGCGCGGCAAACGCCAGCAGGCGGTACAGCGCGCCAGAATCCAGAAGGCACCAACCCAGGCGCTTGGCCAGAATGCCAGCGATTGTGCCTTTGCCCGAGCCGCTAGGCCCGTCGATGGTAATCACCGGTGCTTTGATATTCACAATTGAGCCTCTTGGGCAACACGGATGCCGACTTGGGCACACAGTGTCAAAAAGTTCGGAAAAGACGTCGCAACATTGGCGCAGTCAAGGATACGAATAGGCGCCGTCGCCCGCAGGGAAGCCACACTGAACGCCATGGCAATCCGATGATCGCCATGGGCGTGCACGTCACCGCCGCCCATTGGGCCACCATCAATGATAATCCCATCAGGGGTGGGTTCACACTTCACGCCCAGGGCCGACAGACCGTCGGCCATCACCTGAATGCGATCGGACTCCTTGAGGCGCAGCTCTTCGGCACCGCGCAAAACGGTGCGGCCTTGAGCACAGGCTGCGGCAACAAACAGCACGGGAAACTCATCAATCGCCAACGGCACCAGGGCCGCTGGAATCTCGATGCCCTTGAGCGCAGCAGCACGCACACGTAAATCCGCAACCGGCTCGCCGCCCACCTCGCGCTGATTTTCGAGGGTAATATCAGCCCCCATCAGCCGCAGGATATCGATCACCCCGGTGCGGGTCGGGTTGATACCGACATGCTCCAGCAACAGCTCCGAGCCCTCGGCGATCGAGGCCGCCACCAGGAAAAACGCCGAAGACGAAATATCCCCCGGCACTTCAATACGCGTAGCGGTCAACCCATGTCCTGACGCCAACGATGCCGTCGCGCCCTGCACCGCCACCGGGTAGCCAAAGCCGCGCAGCATGCGCTCGGTGTGGTCGCGGGTCGGTGCGGGCTCGGTCACCGAGGTTTTACCCTCAGCGTACAACCCCGCCAACAACAGGCAGGATTTCACCTGGGCACTGGCCATGGGCAGTACATAGTTCAAGCCCTTGAGCGATTGCCCGCCACGAATGCTCAGCGGCGGACGCCCGTCCGGCCCGGTTTCGATGATCGCGCCCATTTCCCGCAGCGGCTTGGCGACGCGGTTCATCGGGCGCTTGGACAGCGAGGCATCGCCGGTCAGCACGCTGTCAAAGCTCTGCGCCGCCAATACACCGGCCAACAGGCGCATCGACGTGCCGGAATTGCCCACGTAGATCGGCCCCGGCGCTGCCTTCAGGCCCTGCAGGCCGACACCGTGAATGGTCACGCGCCCATGGTGCGGGCCCTCGATCACCACGCCCATGTCGCGAAAGGCCTGCAAGGTCGCCAGGGCGTCTTCACCCTCAAGGAAGCCTTCCACCTCGGTCACGCCCTCGGCCAACGACCCCAACATGATCGAACGGTGAGAGATCGACTTGTCACCCGGCACGCGGATGCGCCCGCTCAAGCGGCCACCCGGGCTGGCGATGAAGGTCAGGTCATCGGTGTTCACTGCGGTTTCCATATAGGCCCGGCGTGCGAGGATCTTGCTGAAATGTTCACGCGCCACCCGCGCACGGGTGAACACGCCCAGCAGTTGATGGCCGTCTCCCGCATCCACCGCGTCGCGCAAGGCGTCGAGGTCACTGCGGAAGGTGTCCAGGGTGCGCAACACCGCTTCGCGATTGGCGAGGAAGATGTCGTGCCACATCACCGGGTCACTGCCGGCAATCCGCGTGAAATCGCGAAAACCACCGGCTGCGTAACGGAAAATCTCGAGGTTCTCGTTGCGCTTGGCCAACGAATCCACCAAGCCAAATGCCAGCAGGTGCGGCAAGTGACTGGTGGCAGCCAACACTTCGTCGTGACGCTCGACCTGCATATGCTCCACATCGGCGCCCAGCTCGCGCCAGAGACGATCCACCACCGCCAACGCCGCGGGATCGGTTTGCGCAAGCGGCGTCAGGATGACCTTATGCCGACGGAACAACTGCGCATTGGAGGCCTCCACCCCGCTCTGCTCGGAGCCAGCAATGGGATGGCCCGGCACAAAGCGCGGCGGCATGCCACCAAACGCCCGTTGTGCAGCGCGCACCACGTTGCCTTTGGCGCTGCCCACATCGGTAAGAATTGCTTGCCCCAGGTCCATACCCGCCAGCACCGCCAGCAATTTCTCCATGGCCAGGATCGGCACGGCGAGCTGGATCACATCCGCGCCCTGGCACGCGACGGCCAGGTCCGCCTCACAACGGTCCACCACCCCCAACTCCACCGCCAACGTGCGCGATTGCGGGTCGAGGTCCACCCCCACCACTTCGCCACATAGCCCGCTTTCACGCAGGCCTTTGGCGAAGGAACCACCGATCAACCCCAGTCCGACCACCACCAGGCGACCGATCATAGGCACAGCAGGTTGCAATGCAGTGACATCAACCACGGGCCAGAACCTTGGCCAACGCCTCAAGGAAGCGGCTGTTCTCAGCCGGCAAACCGATGGTGATACGTAGGTGGTTGGGCATGCCGTAGTTGGCCACCGGGCGCACAATCACGCCCTCGCGCAGCAAGCCCTGGAACACCGGCGCGGCCACTTGGCCGAGGTCGACGCAGATGAAGTTGCCCTTGGACGGAATCCAGCCCAGGCCCAGCTCACGAAAGCCTTCCTGCAATTGCAGCATGCCGCTTTCGTTGAGGCGACGGCCTTCTTCCAGGTATTCGGCATCCTTCACCGCCGCACAGGCGGCCGCCAGGGCCAGGCTGTTGACGTTGAACGGCTGGCGCACGCGGTTCAGCACATCGGCGACCACGGGCGTGGACAAGCCA
>NZ_WKCD01000314.1:0-5993 GCF_021606625.1 Pseudomonas sp. PA-4-8C | reverse complement strand
CAGCACACCATCGCGAAAGTGATAGAACCGCGACGCCTGGGCCAGCACTAACTCATCAGGAGCCGAGCCCAAGTAGATCGCTGCTTCCGCCAGGCTATTGGTGATCGCGGGTCGGGCAGATGTGGGCAAGGGCAGGGTAGTCGAGCGGTTCTCATGGTCGGTCCACACCACCGAATCGCCCGACACACAAAGCCTGTGCGCCAGCGCATGACTCCAGCCAAACCCCAACCCGCAATCCACATCCACCGCACTGGTGCGATACAGCCGCGTCCACTCAAACGGCAAAACCCCGTCCAGCGCGCCATCGGTGAGGGTGAGCAATTCTTCCCCGGTGACCATCGACACCGGGCAGCCGTTGGTGACCGTCTTGTCCGCTGGCGCCGTCGCATCCCCTTTCGGATTCGACGCCACGGCAGGCACATCATCGACGTGTTCCTGACGGACCAACACGGTCTGTCGGGTCTTGTTGCGAACCACCGGCACCGGGTTCGAAACCAGCGTGTCGCCGGCCTTCAATGGAACCACTGGCACGGCCTTGACCGGCGTCGCCGCACTGCTCAGCAACACCGGCTTGGCGACCTCGACATGAGCTTCCAGCCGAGGCCCCGTCACCTGCTTGGCCAGCAATTCCAACAACGCCCGCGCCCGGCCGGACTTGACGCCACTAAGGATCTGAGCACCCAGGCGCAGCTGGACCCCAATGCCTCGCGTGGCCCAGATCAGCAGTAGATTGATCAAGACTTCGCCGGTGATTTCACCCAGCAGTTCGTACATGTCAGGTGGCGGCAGCATGCGTACCCAGGCCACCAGCGCCGACAGGTAGATAAACAACAGCGGCTCATCACTGAGTACCAGCAACCCCTTGGCCAGCGTGTCTTTGCCCAGCTTGAGCAGCGCCTTCAGCTCAGCTTCGGACAGGTACTTCAGCAACTTTTCGCTGTTGGATTTGAGATTGGCGAGCAGGTCGTACAGCTCGGTGATGTTGTCCCACAGGTTATAAAGCGCGCCGCCAAGCCCGGCAGCAAAGGCCATGCCCTGTAACGCACTGCGCTTGTAAGCAGGCGCTTTGGCAAAGTCTGCCCATCGAGGCTTGAAGTACTCGGCCCAGGCCTTGCGCAAATCCGCTTCCAGCCCGGCGATCACAGACTCATAGGACGCATACAGCGCCTGGACGTGAGCCTTGGAAACGTTGGGGTAAAAGGTGATTTCGTACGTCTGGTCGCGGGTACAGTCGTTGACTTCAAGAATGCCGCTGGGGCCAATGGTGCGATGCAGTGGCGCACCTACCGGGCTGCCGTCCCGAGCAACGGCTTGCAGCATCACAGGCGTGTTGCCGATGGGCACGAACTGCGTGCTTTCGAACAGATGCACCAGGGTCAGCCCGCCCTGGGCTTTGCATTGAGCGACCGTGCGACTGGTTTTTTTGGAAGAAGCCGGCGCGACCAGTGCGACCTGTTCTCCCACCTTGAATACCTGCTCCACACTAAGTGCCGAACCACTTAAAAAGCTGTCGGCCCACGTATCAAAGGTATTCAGGCAGGTGCGGAAATCCGCAAATACGCGCTCAACCTTCGGCGCTTCGGGATCCATCGGCACCAGCACCATGTTGGTCAACACCGAGATCAAGAGACAGCCCCATCCATTAGGGCTTTAACGAAAACCACCATCTGCAATCCCTCGCACTGTTTGATCAGGCGAGGGACTTTGCAGCGGTTGTCAGGTAAAAGAAGTCGGCGTTATTCGCGAGAGGGGCGAGGAAGTTTCGTCTTAACCTCAGGTAAACCGAGGCTTGGTCGTAGGAGTCGGATTACAGCTGGAACAGTCTTACAACTTCAACTGCCCAATCGCCTTGCTCAACTCCCCGGCCAGCGTCGCCAGTTCATTGCTGGTAGTCGCTGATGCCACGGTTTGATGCACGGTGTTTTCGGTCACATCGCGAATGCTCACCACGGCGCGGTTCATTTCTTCGGCGACATGGCTTTGTTGCTCGGCGGCCACGGCAATCTGGGTGTTGCTTTCGCGCATCTGTGCCACGGCCCCGGTAATTTCAGCCAGCGCGAGGCCGGCTTCCTGGGCCTGCTGTACGCAGTCATCGGCCTTGAATGAGCTCTCCTGCATGAAGTCCACGGCGTCGCGGGTGCCGGCTTGCAGTGCCGAGACCATGCGGGTGATTTCGTCGGTGGAGCTTTGCACGCGCTTGGCCAGGTTGCGCACTTCGTCGGCGACCACCGCGAAACCGCGGCCCATTTCCCCGGCGCGGGCGGCTTCGATGGCGGCGTTGAGGGCGAGCAGGTTGGTCTGTTCGGCGATGCTGTGGATCACCCCGACCACGCCGTTGATTTTCTGGCTGTCTTCAGCCAGTTTCTGGATCATTTCGGCGGTCTGCTGTACGCCACTGGACAGCCCGGCGATCGAACGCTGCACCCGAGTGACCACAGCCTGGCCGCTGCCGGCGAGGGTGTCGGCGGACTGGGACAAGTCACGGGTGGCGCCTGCGTGCTGGGCGATGTGGTAGACGGTGGCGGTCATTTCGTTGATGGCGGTGGCGGCCTGGTCGGTTTCGCTCTGCTGGCCGAGCATGCCGTGTTGTACCTCGTTCATGCTGCTAGCCAGGCGTGCGGCGCCGTCGTCCAGTTGCCGGGCGGTGCGGGCCACGGTATTGACCACCCGCTGGTAGCCGGCTTGCATGGCGTTGAAGGCACTGGCCATCTGGCCGACTTCATCCTTGCAAGCCAATGGCACCCGCGCCGAGAGGTCGCCGGTTTTTTCAACGTGCAGCATCACATCCTTGAGGGTGTTGAGTTGGCTGAGCAGGAAGCGGATCAACAACTGCGAGGCGCCGAGCATGGCCAGCATCAGCACTGCCACGGCGACGGCGTAATGAGTGAAGCGTTCACGGAACACCTGGCTCAGGCTCGGCGCGTAGGCCAGGACTGCGACCTGCTGGCCGTCGGCCCGGCTGATCACTTCGGCGCCGATCAGCGGGTTTTCGCCGAACAACGGCATGGGGTTGAGTTCAGTCCAGCCGTTGGCAGTGCTCAGGGCGGGCAGATCCTGGGGGATCTGGCCTTTGGCAAAGGTGAGCCAGTGCTCACCCGTGGGCAAGGTTTTGTCGGCTGGCCAGGCGCTGAGCAAGCGCCCCTGGGCCTGGGCCGATGCCTGCGACGCCTGGCTGCGCGCCTGTTGTTCAAGCTGTACGGCGTACAGCACCAGCAGCAGGGTGGTGATGAAGGCGACCGCATTGACGGCCCAGAATTTGTATTTGAGCGAGATATTGCTAAGCCAGGCACCCATGGAAGGTTTTCTCTGATAGCGGAAACAGTATTGGCAAGGTGCCATTATTGTGCCGCTATTCAGAAAAGCGCTTTTGACATGGGTCAATGCGCCGCATCAATCGATGGCAGGCAAGCCGAAAAAGCGCCGGGCGCAGGCGGTGCTGTGCAGCGCCAGGTCTTCCATCGTTTCGTTACGGTGCAGGGCCACTTCGCGCAGTACTTCGGGCAGGTACGCCGGTTCATTGCGACCATTCTTCGGCTTGGGGCGCAGGGTGCGTGGCAGAAGGTAGGGCGCATCGCTTTCCAGCATCAGACGGCCTCGGGGAATTTCCCTGACCAGCGGATGCAGATGAGTGCCACGGCGTTCGTCGCAGATCCAACCCGTGATGCCAATGTGCAAGTCCAGGTCCAGGTAGCTGAACAGCGCTGCCTGTTCACCGGTGAAGCAGTGCACCACGGCGGCTGGCAGGTGGTCGCGGTAGTCCTTGAGGATCTCCACCAGACGCTGGTTGGCATCGCGCTCATGGAGAAATACCGGCAGTTGCAGCTCGACCGCCAGGGCCAGGTGTTCTTCGAGGACTTTTTCCTGCTGGGGGCGAGGGGAGAAGTCCCGGTTGAAATCCAGCCCGCATTCACCCACGGCGCGCACTCGGCTGTCGCCCAGCAAGCTGCGCAGACGTTGGGCGCTGTCGCTGTTCCAGTCGCTGGCAGAGTGGGGGTGAATGCCGGCGGTGCTGAACAGGCGTTGGCCGCTTTCGTCGAGTTTTACACACAGTTGCTGGGCCTGTTCACTGCCCTCGACGCTGGTGCCGGTGAGTACCAATTGCTGCACGCCAGCGGCGTAGGCGCGTTCGAGAACGGCCGTGTGCCTCTCGTCGAAACTGGGGTTGGTCAGGTTGACGCCAATATCAATGAGTTGCATGGTGCTATCTCCGCCTGCGGCCGGAAAGCATATCAGAGCTGTAGATTGATAAGAAAAACCAAGAACTACAACGCGTTAACGCTGTCTTTGAACGTCGCAAGCGACATTGTGGTGGGCCGATTGCCTGCCACTGTGGCGCCGTTGCACGCCTTGCCAGCGCATAAAGCGCTCTGTTTCTGACCACCAGCACTGCGTAATTCGCACAGGCGCTGGCCAGTTTTCTTTCCGGAGAGCGGATGATCCGACCCTCGGCGTTGCTTATGTTATGCGTGACGTTGCTACTGCCCATGGCGGCGGTCGCGCGTCTTGACGGGCCGCTGCAAGTGACCAAGCCCGGCAAGGTCCGTGACCTGGCGCAAATTCGCTCCAGCCGCACCCTGCGCGTCTTGGTCAACCAGAGCCGCAACAGTTCCGGTGAAGTGCAGGGCCAGGCCATCGGCGTCGAATACCACCGGTTGCGCGCCTTCGAGCAATACCTCAACGGCCATGCCCGTGATGGGCAGGCCATCAACCTCAAGATCATCCCCAAGGCCAAGGACCAGTTACTCGGCGCGCTGGCCCGTGGTGAAGGCGACCTGGTGGCACCCGGTGAGTTGCTGGATGTGAAGGGCGTGCACAAGGTCAGCGCCAGCGCCCCGATTGTCAGCGATGTGCCGTTGTGGTTGGTGGGCGTCAAGGGTGAGCGACGCTTTACCAAGCTGGAGCAACTGTCGGGGCGCACGGTGACGCTGACCACGGGCAGTGCGGCGGCGGATGCCATCAGTCAGGTCAATCAAAAGCTGGCCCTGCACAAGCGTCCACCGGTGAAAGTGGAATGGGTTGACCCCAGCCTGGCGGTGGAAGACGTCCTGGAGATGGTGCAGGCGGGGATTTTTCACCTGACGATTGTGGAAAAACCGATTGCCCAACGCTGGGCGAAAATCCTGCCCAAGTTGCGCTTTGACAAACAGGTAGTGATCAGCGAACCGGGCGACGAGTTCTGGTTTGTACGCCAGGACGCGTCGATGCTGCGCGCCAGCATTGATCGGTTTATCAAGACCTATCACACGCCTTCCGACCAGGATGTGGCCTTCCAGCGTATCTATCGACGCCTCTACCAGGTCCGTAACCCATTGGCGCGGGCTGACCGCCAGCGCCTGGAAAAACTGCGCCCGGTTTTGCAAAAACATGCGCGTGAGCAAGGTATGGACTGGCTGAACCTGGCGGCCTTGGCGTTCAAGGAGTCTTCCCTGGACCCAGGTGCACGCAACAGCGGCGGCCCCACCGGCCTGATGCAGATCACGCCGTCGGCGGCCCAGCGGGTGGGGATCAACAATATCGAGACGCTCGACAATAACGTGCAAGCGGGGGCACGTTACCTGGCGATGATCCGTCGCAAGTTTTTCGCCAGCCCCAAGCTCAATGAGCGCGAGCGCATGGCCTTTATGCTGGCGGCGTACAACATGGGGCCGGAGCGAGTGCAAGGCATGCGCACCGAGGCCAAGCGCCGCGGGCTTAACCCCAATCAGTGGTTCTTCCAGGTTGAACGCATTGCCATGGAGCAGGTAGGGATGGGCGGCGTCAGCTATGTTAATAGCGTCAACAAGTATTATTTGGCGTTCGATCGGGAGCGGGAGTCCCTTGAGCCGGTAGCTGCTAAAATTGCCTCGCGCAAATAATCGAATTGTTAGATATTAATTAGGCGATATTTCGGCTTTTATCATTGCTTAAACTGATTAATATAGCGGCCAACCAACCCCTACCTGGAAAAGGATTTACCCCATGAGCCCAATGATTACCCGTGTACTGTCCACTCG
>NZ_WKCD01000313.1:0-6039 GCF_021606625.1 Pseudomonas sp. PA-4-8C | reverse complement strand
CGCGAATACAGCGGTGACCTCCTGACCGGTGGGGCCAATGACCGCGCCGGCAATGGGATCTTCGTCGCGCATGCCGACCTTGCATCGACGGTAAGCGACCGGCGCCCCGATGGCGGGCATCACGCCGTGCACGACGCCGGCAATTTTGTCGGCCATACCCGGTAGCTGCCCGCATCGACGTGCCACCAGCCCGCCCATGGAGTGGGTAACCAGAATCACCTGTTGGCAGTTGCGACCGTACTGCTGCATGAGTTCATCAATACGCACAGCCAGCCTTGAAGCGGCCTCCTCGTTGGAGTCCAGCCAGTTGTAACCACAGGCATGCACCGGCATACGGTAGCCACCACGCGCCGCCAACTCGTCCGAAATAATCGACGGCAACTGCGCCGCCAGGTTAGCGCCCAACCCGGGCATGGCGATGGGCATTTCAGGTTTCAACTCGGTGACTTGAACTGGGCCGGGCTCGACACTGCGGGTGTGCAGATGCTCAGGCCGAATGTCGAATTGCGGCCATTTGTGCGGCATGAATTCGCTGTTAAGGGTGTCTTCAAGCCACAGAAGAAACGCGTGGTAGCTGGTTTCGCTGACTTCGCCCCATCCGCGCTCTTCGTAGCGCTTGGTCAGAGCCAGGATGGTTTTTTTCCTGTCCGGTTCTGGCGGCACTATGACCGTGCCGACAGAGCGCTCCGGCACCGCGCCTTTGTTATCAACCTCTACCCTGGCGGGGTGCAACAGTTGCTGTCGTATACCCGCCTTTTTGTTTATCCAGTTCAGGGCCAACCACATATTCTTACCCATGAACCCCGCATCCAACCGCCAGACGGGAGCCGCCTTATTCTTTCCCTTTCCTTTCTCCGGTTTGCTCTTCAAATTCGACCCCATAATCCCCGGCACAAAAATCACCGGCAGCACCCCGTCCGGCGGCAATATGCAGTGCACCGGGTCGGTGATATGGCTGGGCGTGAGGGTCCAGGTATGCACAGGGTTGCCCCGGGCGTTATAAGAGAGCGGCGCTATGCGTGGCATTTGAGAGGTATCGGCCATGAAATTCTCCCTGAATCGAGGGCGCTGCTGCCGTTCGGCGTGGAGCCCCCCGGATTGATATTGCCTGGAATCTTCTGGGCCACACTCTATTAGCGTGCAATTGCGAGCCTCAAGGGAGCGTGCGCATTAAAGAGGCGTCCTACACTGCTGAAAGTCGTTGCTGACAGATAGATCAAACAAGCCGGCCCGTAGGTTTGGCGTTTATTCATCGCGGCGTGTCACTTTGTAGGAATGAACAACAAAACCCCATCCACACTTGTGCATCGGCCCCGCGTCATTCCCCCAGCCAACTGGCAGCATGGGCGTTATAAAAACCGGAGAAAGCCCATGAAAATCGTGATCGCCCCCGACTCGTTCAAAGACAGCCTGAGTGCCGCAGGCGTCGCCCAGGCGATTGCCGGTGGGTGCGCCCAGGTCTGGCCGGATGCGCACGTGCTTCAATGCCCGATGGCTGATGGCGGGGAAGGAACGGTGGATGCGGTGCTCGCGGCGTGTAAGGGTGAGCTGCGCAGGCAAACGGTCCGAGGCCCGCTGGGCGACAGCGTCGAGGCGCGTTGGGGCTGGCTGGCCGACAGCCATACCGCAATGATCGAGATGGCCGAGGCCAGCGGCTTGCAACTCGTTGCGCCGGGGCAGCGCGACGCATGCTCCAGTACCACCTATGGCACCGGCGAGTTGATCCGCGCCGCGCTGGATGCCGGGGCGCTGCGCATCATCCTGGCGATTGGCGGCAGTGCTACCAACGATGGCGGAGCGGGGGCGATGCAGGCCCTTGGCGTGCAGCTCTTGGATAGCGAACGCCAGCCACTGCCGGCGGGTGGGTTGGCGTTGGCACGTCTGGCCCATATCAGCCTTGAACAACTCGACCCGCGACTGGCGCAGGTGCGTTTTGAAATCGCCGCCGACGTCAACAATCCCCTGTGCGGCCCTCACGGTGCCTCGTCGATTTTTGGCCCGCAAAAAGGCGCGAACCCCGAACAAGTGGCACAACTGGACGCTGCCCTTGGCCACTTCGCCGACCATTGCGCCCAGGTGCTGCGCCGGGATGTGCGCGACGAACCCGGTAGCGGCGCCGCCGGTGGTCTGGGCTTTGCCGCCAAGGCGTTCCTCGCTGCCCAGTTTCGTCCGGGGGTTGAGGTGGTCGCTGAATTGGTTAGCCTGGATGAAGCGGTGCGTGGCGCCGATCTGGTCATCACCGGCGAAGGCCGTTTCGACGCCCAGACCCTGCGTGGCAAAACCCCGTTTGGCGTGGCGCGCATTGCCCAGCGACATGGCGTGCCGGTGATCGTGATCGCGGGCACCTTGGGCGACGGCTACGAGCAGATGTACGCTCATGGTGTGGACGCAGCGTTCGCCTTGCCGTCGGGGCCGATGTCACTTGAGCAGGCCTGCCACGAGGCCCCGCGTCTGTTACGCGAGCGGGCCTCGGACATTGCGCGGGTATGGCGCCTGGCAGCTACTCGCTGACCCCGTGCGCCAATCGTTCCACCCACTGCTCTTGAAACCCCTGCAGCGCCGCACCCGGCTGCTGCAAGTGCACAAGCTCAAGCATCGGGTCCTGCACCGCCGTGCGCACGCCGCTCAATTCCTCCAGGGTCGCCAAGCCGCAGAACGGCACATAGGCTTCGCTATAGCCACCCTCGTGCACCAGCACCAGGCGGCCCTGGCACAAACGTTCGGCGGCCAGGCGCAGGGCGCGGGTCATTAACCGGAACGATTCGCTGTGCAGCAACATGCGCGCTAGCGGGTCGACGGCGTTAGCGTCATAACCGCAGGCAACGATGATCAACTCCGGTTCGAAGCGCTCAAGGGCGGGCAGCACGATGCGCTCCATGGCCTGTAGGTAGGTGGCGTGACCACTGCCTGGCGGCAACGGGATATTGATGTTGGCGCCCAGGCCGGCGCCCCGGCCGCGATCCTGCTCGCCGCTGTAACCGGGCGGGTAGCAGCCGTCCTGGTGCAGGGAAATCGTCAACACATCGGCCCGTTCTTCGAAGATCGACTGCGTGCCGTTGCCGTGGTGCACATCCCAGTCGATCACGGCGACTTTGCCCAGCCCGTGGCGCGCCTTGGCGGCCTCGATGGCAATGGCGATATTGGCGAGAAAGCAAAAGCCCATGGCGCTGTCTGCCAGGCAGTGATGCCCCGGTGGCCGCGACAGCGAATAGGCGTTGTGCGCCTGGCCCTTGAGCACCGCGTCCACGGCGGCCAGGGTCAAACCTGCGGACAGTTGCGCGATCTCATAGCTGCCAGGCCCTATGGGTGCCTGGGGGCCAAGCTCACCGCCGCCGGCATCGCTCAAGGCTTTGAAACGTTGCAGGTAAGCACGGCTGTGGACGCGCAGCAGGTCCTCTTCACTGGCGGGCGGCGCGCTATGCAGGTGCAGGTGGCGGCTGAGTCCGGAGACATCCAACAGGCTTTTCAAGCGCCGCTTGGTCTCCGGTGACTCGGCATGCCCGCTGCCGGCCGGCGGCTGCACCCAGCCGCCCACGGGCAGGGTCAGCGCATGGGCGCCGGCGCTGTGCCACAGGCTCATTTCGTCGAAAAAAAATGCGGTGGTTAGGTTCATACCAGTTCCAATTCAGTGGAGGAGTGGGGACGGCTGGCGACGATCATCACCAGGGACAGCAAGGTGATAGCGGCTGCACCGAGCAGCAACAGGCTCAACCCGCCGCTGGCTTCGATCAGGCGGCCGGCGAGCGCCGGGCCGATGGCCAGGCCGCCACCGATGACCAAGTTGGAGGCGTTCATCAGCTTGCCGCTGTGATCGAGGTCGGCCAGGCAGGCCAGGATCAGCGGCAGGATGAAGGTCCAGGTAAATTTGAACAGCAGCGCGGCCAGGGCGAATCGCAGCAAGGCGGGCTGGCCGAGCAACAGGAGCACCGCTGTTGCCATTAACGTGTAGCCCAGCAACAACAGCGCACCACGCGGCAGACGAGCGCCGATCAGTGAGGCGCTCGCAGCGCCAGCAATACCCATTACGGTGGCGATGGCGAGAATCTCGCCGCTGTGCTGCGCAGAAATCCCGGCACTGGCGCCCAAGGCACCGATAAAGGTCCATACGCCCCCCAGGCTGATGTAAAAGGCGAGGACCGCGCCAACCCCCAGGGCGGCTTTCCAGCGTGAACCGGGCAAGACCGGGGTGCGGCTGGCGGGCAACGCAGGGCTACCGGCAGGAAAGGCCCGCGCCAATGGCAGCAGCAGGGTCATCAACCCTGCCAGGATCAGGTAGCAGGCATTCAAGCCAAACCGTTCGAACAAACCAGGCAGCACCACCAGGCCGACGGCACCGACGATCAACTGCCCCATAACCCACAAACCATAGACTCGGCTGGGATTGGCGGTGGTGGCGGCACTGGCCAGGCAGAGGATCATCAACGAACCGCCGGCCAGGGCGCTGGCACCGCGCAACACCAGCAGCACGGCGTAGGTGTCGGCGAGCATTGACAGCAGGTTAGCGGCAATGAACAACAGCGCGGCGACCCGGGCGGCGGTGCGCCAGTCAACCCGCTTGAGCCACCACCAGGCGGGCAAGGTTGCCAGGCTCATCGCGCCAAGCTCCACGGAAAACAAGTCACCAATACGCGCCGGGCTCAGTTGCCACTGGCTGGCTAACTGCGCGGCCACGGCCGGAGCGGTCATCAGGATGGTCGGGGTGATGGCGGCAAACAGCACGATCGCCGCCAGCCGTGCCGTTGTCGCAGCGGTGGAAATGGGCATTTTCAAGCCCCAGGGAAAGGGGGGTCAGAACACATGCACCAGGCGTAACAACGCCTCGGTGCCGGCGTAGCCATTGGAAGCCGCAACGTTTTGCGAAAGGCTGACCATCAGTTGGTTCTGCCGGTCGAGCCAATGCCCGAATTCGAAGCCGACTTGGGTATAGCGCTTGTGGGTGTCGTCGAGGCTTCGGTTGTTCAGACGCAGGGCGCCACCGTCGGCGTGGATCAGGCGCAGTGCGCCGGAAGTGGCGGCGCTGAAGTCATAGGAGGCGAAGGCCTGCAGGCGATACAGCGGGGCTTGCTTGAGTTCGCTGCCAAAGTAATCGTTGTTGCGGCCATAGAGCTGGGCTTCCAGGTTGGCTTCCAG
The DNA here is from genome assembly GCF_021606625.1 of Pseudomonas sp. PA-4-8C. Taxonomy (NCBI): domain Bacteria; kingdom Pseudomonadati; phylum Pseudomonadota; class Gammaproteobacteria; order Pseudomonadales; family Pseudomonadaceae; genus Pseudomonas; species Pseudomonas sp. PA-4-8C. The sequence continues at coordinate 909 of NZ_WKCD01000313.1, read as the reverse complement.
TACCCATTTTTCGCCGATGCCGTGGGTGTAGTTGTAGACAAAGGTGGCGCCCCAGCGATTGGCGCCGGGGGACACGTCCGGGTTTTGGCTGTGATATTCACCCACCGGCACGGTGATCAGGCTCAACAAGCCGCTGTAAGTGCGCGAGGCCGGGTCGTTGACGAAAAACAGCGTGCCGCCCACCTGTGGGTCGCCCAGGCCGCGCTCGCGGCTGCGCTGATTGGCGCCGGGCAGGCGTGCGTTGATGTCGGCAAAGGGCAGGATGAATTGTGGCGTGCACAACGTGCCGCAGGCGTCGGTGAAATACACCTGGCGGTAAGCCACGGCGTTGACCCGCAGGTCGGCCTTGCCGGTGCTGTCGGCGGGGCCATGGAAATCCCCGGCGCGTGTGGCGGGCAGGTACAACACACCCAGGCTGGTACCCGGTGGGGCGGCGAAAAAGTCGCGGGCGTTGAGGTCGGCCGCCTGGCTGTCGACGCTGAGCAGGGTGGCGAACAGCACTGTCAGGTTACGTAAGCATGTGGAAGTCATGAAGAAGCGTCTCGTGTGAGAAGGCCGAAAAAAGGGCAACAGCAGCCCGTGACCGTTGAAAAACGACCGTGGTAAACCGTGGGAGAAACGGGCAGGGTCAGTCGGGCGGGGCGTGCACCAGGTGCGCTATGCGTGCCTTGTCCTTGACGCCGAGCTTGGTATAGATGGCGCGAATATGGTGGCGCACGGTATTGGGCGAGAGGCCAAGGTCGCGGGCCACTTCCTTGTAGGTCTTGCCCTCGCCAAAGCCTTGGGCAACATCGTTTTCCCGTGGGCTGAGCTGGGGCAGGGCGCGGTTGATGCGTGCGGCCAACAGCAACTGGTCGCCCACTGGGGACGCCTGGATATGGATATGCTTGCCGTCATGGCCGCGTTCAT
>NZ_WKCD01000312.1:0-6047 GCF_021606625.1 Pseudomonas sp. PA-4-8C | reverse complement strand
ATTCAAAGTTCTTCATTTTTTAATCTCAGTGTACGATTTATTTATTAGATTTGTATCTGCCAGGCGTAACTTGCCTTTTGGGTTGCGTGTTCGCCTGGCGAGGGTTTGGCTATTTAGCTAGCGGTGGGAGTCTGGGGCCTGAAAGAAGTTCCATCCATCCCTGACATTCCACCTAATCTCTTACCATGCTCTGCCATTGACCGACCGATATTTCTCACCGTAGCATAAACTTTTTCGGCGATCAGAGCTCCGGCTCCGCTTCCCACTGCTCCTCCGGTCGCCGCGCCTTTCGGCCCTGCAATTCTACCTCCGATGAAAGCGCCTGCCATACCACCAAGAGAGGATCCGGCGTTGGAGACAAAAGTGGTACCATCGTCGGCACCTGAAACTTCTAATATTTCTTTATCTGTCAATCTTCTCAAGGTAAAACTCCTTATCAAAAACGGGCCACAGTTTGTAGATGAGTTATCAGGAGGAGGTTGCTGTAATAATACAAAACCTGTACGTTTTATTTCCAGCAGTACAGAGGACAGTGAGCAGGTTGTGCTCGACCATGTCGACTCGGATGAACAAAGAAACTCGGTTGTCCACTACCCCATCCTCGCTGACCCTACGAGTCAGCTTATACCTAAGATATATATGTGCTTTCAGTGCGACAACCCCTACATGGCAAGGGTTGCATTGTTGGGAGAAATCGTAGATTATTTTATGTTTTTTTCGAGATTTTGACGTTATGGCTTGCGTATGCACGCGAGATTAGGAACTTGCGAAGTGCGTGCTATTGGTGGTTTAAGTTTTTCGCCGCACGTTCAGCCGACGGCTACATTGCTTCGACATCTTGCGGAGTGAACGGTACATCCTGAGGCTGGCATCATAATGAAAGTTGGCTGCCATAGTCTTGCTGTTATCCATACTAAGCTGGCCGTCAATGCGTAAATTTTTGTAGAAGCTTCTTTGGGAGTTTTCAAAGTCGTCATCTATCGGTAAACATCGGTACATGCTATCGTTGAAATTATCATTTGAGGGGGGGAGAGTTTACGAGCGGCACTTTTCGCTATCTGGTACGTTTTTTCGACGGAACAAGTCCTTCATTGAGCGCTTATGGTGAAAAAAATGCACTAACAGGTAAGGCACTAAAATATTGGCAAGCGCCACCGCCGTGCTTCTGAGAAGCGCCTCGCTAAACAGCATTTTTTGGTTAAAGTGCAAAAATATACTATGTGTTATCAGTATTAGTATGCCGGTTGCAAAAATTAACGGATACTTACGCTCCGCTAACGCGGGAAATATTATTGATATGCACAAAAAGCCCCAAAGAGAATTCAAGGCTACAAATGTATCAAATACCATGGAATGTACTTCCTAAGTGTAAAAGCTGCCGCAGCTTCAATAAATAGAGCGTCTGAAATGTGGGTGTTTATCTTCAATAATTTGATGCGTACCTTCAAAGCGTTGGGGTGCATCATTTTATTCATATGAATTCGATGCCTCAAAAGCTCGAAATATTCGTGTGAAAAGCGCACTTGCAATGGCGGGTGCCTCGACAACCTGTCCTTGTCTCTCACCACTGAACTATGTAGCGGTTCCGTTTGCAATCGCCCCGCCTGCAATGATAGCTAGTGGGTGGACCTAACCAAAAGTATTTTCAATTTTATTGTCAGATCATCATCCTAAAACCAGTTTTTTACCCCAAGCCACAGCGATCAGGAGTGCTTTGCTGCTGTATGGAGTAATAGAGTAACGCTCCGCAGCGTACCGGGGCACCCCTACATGTGTAGGGCCTTAAAGAGTTATCCTGCATACTGCAATACAAGAGTAAGGCCCGCGGGTACGCGATGTTATTACTGGGAGTCTTATATGGTTCTAAAGATTTATGTAGATATGTAATTCTTGAGGCTTTAGCGGGGTCTGACTTCCGGCTAATGATGAGCTTTCAAAACTCAAATGAGTAGCGTAAAAATTTGTAGAAGGGCCCGCGCGCTCATGAGAGCTAACATGACGGTTAAAACATTGATGTTATGGCGGCAGAGGTAACGGTTTCATGCATACGGCTCAGTATCGCCATCCACGATTCCCGCGCGCCAGTGTGTCACCACTGACACGCAAGAAGGGCCAGGGCGTTACAGCGTCTGCACAATCACCTGGCTTTTCAAATCGTTGACCATGTCTTCAATCGCCGGCTGCATGGCCGCAAAATCCTCCGGGCTGCAGAGAATCTCTGGCTTGCTAAACACATATTGGCGCGTGATCAGCACCGTATTGGCCTTCTTCACATAGGTCGAGCGATAGTCGAAGCCCGCCTGTTTCACCGACACTGCCTTGGGCACCGCGAGGATCTTCACCTTGGCGGGGAACTCCAGGCGCGCAACTTCTGAGATCTCACTCGAAAGGCAGGAGAAGTTCTGAGTGCGTTCCTTTTCGGCCATCAAGGAAAACACGCTCTGGCCAATACCGCCGGCCAGGCTGGAGAGGGTAGGCACCCCGGTCGGGCCAGGCAGGTTGACCAGATTGCTGGTGTGGCCTTTGAGGGTGAACTTGAAGGTATTGGCAGTACTGTCCAAAGCGTCAGTTTCGATCACTCCGCTACCGGATTGCCCAAACATGCTCAGGACCTGTTGCACCAACTGATTACGGTCGGCTGGCTGCATGGCCTTGAGCATGAAGCGGTTAAGCTCCGCGCCCCAACCGTCGATGGTGGAGTCGTTGGTAAAGTCTGCAGCGCCTTTGGTGTTGACCTTGAACACCATGGTTGTGTCCACTTTGCCAGGCTGGCGGGACGGTGTCTGCTTACGTTCACCGGTCTGTGTCAGCAATACCGGTTTGCCGAGTTCGGGCAGAGGCAGGTAGCCAGCGGCGATGGGCGTCGCGGTGGAGTCCAGGTACAGATCGAGGCTGGGTACATAAGTGATCACATGATTGAGCACGCCCAGGGTTGGCACCTTGGGCAGTACGTAGGCGTTGTCGGCGTTGATCAGGGCGGGAGAGCTTTCAATGGCGACGGCTTTGAGCAGTGCTTCAAGCAGGGCCACATGGTCCTTGCAGTCGCCGTAGCGGTTATCCAGCACCGCCTGCGCTGAATGCGGCACCACGCCCCCCGCTCCGACGTACACGGCCACATAGCGGATGTTCTTGCGTACCCAATCACTCAGCACCAGGGCCTTGCTGCGTGGGTTGTCGAGGTTGGTGGTGAGTTCCTTGGCCAGTTGGGTCATGGCCGGGGTCACTTCTACCTGTGCGCGTGCGGCGTAGGCCTGGGCAAACTGTTTGTAGTCGGTGAACGTCGATACGGCCAGCAGTTGCCCGTAGTCGGTGTAGGCAACGGAGCCATCTTCCACGCGATTTTTCTTGGTTTGCTCCAAGTCCCAGCGGTACACCGTTCGCCCGTTGGCGTTGGCTGGTGCGGACGCTTTGAAACCCCGTGAGTCGGCGTACAGCTTCATTTCGGTGGGCATGTCGTAGCTCAGGCGCACCTGCTCATTCTGGTAAAAGTCCGGCGAGAAAAGGTCTTCGAACTGCCCCGCAAACAACGGTGTATTGCGATGGCGCTGGTACCGCAGAACCATGCGATCGCCCACTTGCAGCTCCGGGAAGATCACCACTTTGACCCGCGAGTCCTGAAACATCGGCGCCTGGGCAGACTCCAGTTCCTGCTGCTCCTTGATCCGGTCTGGTGTTACCACGACTTTGCGGCCATCGGATTTGAGCGTGTAGGCCTCGACAATATCCAGAGTTTCCAGGGTGCGATTGTAGGTCACAGAGCGCTGGGCGTTGGAGGTGATCGCGCGCTCTTCATTGATCCGCATAACCCGTTCGACATCCAGCACAAAGCTACCGTCGGGGTTCACGACGTAGGACTGGATGTTTTTTTCGTGGGTCAGGGAAAGGTCGGTGTAATCGGCACGGGCTGGCGTCGTCAACAGCACGCAGACCATGACTGCCAGCACACCGAGCAGGCGTAACGCAGAGAACGGCAGGCTTTGCATAGAGATCCTTCTGAACTAGGGCGCGCCGTTTCACCGGGGCGTATGTTCCTGAATAAGTCGATGGATAGGACTCGCGAGCGCTTCGCCTACTCAATTGGCTGACGTTCAGGGGTTATGAAGATTTTTTAGGTTTCTCTCGTACGCTATGCGTGCCGAGACTTCCCATTGAGTAAGACGTTTTCGAAGGATTTTATTTAGCGCTGGTTAATCAGAAAGTTAAAAGCCTTGATCCATGTCTCTTGGGTGAATAGGTGTTTTTTTGACGGCTGATGATCTTTTCCCGTCTTCTTATTTGATATGCCGATAAGGCGTTCGCCCTTGATACCTTCGCCCTGGAAAGGACCGATGCAGCTCGCCGTTGGCGGTATTGCCGATGCGCAATTGATGCCGCATATCGCCGGCGATACCACCACGGCAATCCGCACCGCTTCGCAGTGCAGCGTCGACCGCATCCATGCGTCCAGTCACGCATTGCAGATGCCGCGTAGCTGATACTGCCTGGGCCGGCCGAATGCCTAAGCGAGTTTCACATTCATGGTGATGTGGGCGGTGAAGACCTTGACGCCACCCGCATCAAAGATCTCCACCGGCACGATCTTGTCTCCGGCGGTTTGCCAATCGATAGCGCTGCCATCGGCAACAGCGCGGATATCGGTTTTCGCCTTGGCCAGGTATTCCACAGTCATGCCTTTGGGAATCCAGCGTGCGCCTGCGGGGATCGACGCGTCGGTCATCATGCCGCCGGCCAGTTCGGCGGCGTTGCACAGTGCGATGGCATGCACCGAGGCTAGGTGGTTGGTGATTTCCTTGCGAAACGGCACGGTGACCACCGCATGGTTGGGTTTGAGCTCCGCGATCTCGGGCGTGATGGTGCTGAAGTAGGGGGCCATCTGGCAGGCCAGGTTGCTGAATGCGGCGGGGCCTACGCTATTGAACATGCTCAGGGCTTGGCTCATCGGAATATCCTCAAGGGGTAGTTATAGAATAATATTCTGTGCCAGAACAATATTCTGTAAATTCCATGGCTGTCAACCTGAGCTTTCTCTGCTGGGCGCTCAGCCTATAAACTGTTTCGATTTGGCGTTCTCCCATGCACTCCATCGATCTCATTGAGCGCACCTTCCCCGGCAGGCGCAGCGACCTCAAACGCACCATCCTGCGTGAGGCGCTGGCCTGTTTTAACGAGGCAGGCATCGAGGCGACCAACATCGAGACCATTCGTGCGCGCTGCGACACCAGTGTGGGGGCTATCTATCACCACTTCGGCAACAAGGAAGGGCTGGTCGCCGCGCTGTTCTTCGCTGCGCTGGAAGACCAGGCCGCCCTGCGTGACCACTACCTGCAAGCGGCGGATACGGCCCATGCCGGTGTGGTCGGCCTGGTGTACAGCTACGTTGAGTGGGTCACCGCCCAGCCGGACTGGGCGCGGTTTGTTTTCCAGAGCCGTTTCGCCGTGTCCAGCGGGCCGTTCAAGGACGAGTTGATTGCCCGCAACAAGCAGCGCAACCAGCAGTTGAAGGAGTGGATGGGCGGGGAAGGGCGCAAGGAGCACTTCAGTCATTTGCCCGCAGAACTTATCCCTTCGCTGATAATTGGCGCGGCCGAAAGCTACTCGCGTGCGTGGCTGTCGGCGAAGGTCAAAAAAAGCCCCTTTGAGTACCGCGAACTGCTGGCTGAAGCCGCGTGGAAGTCGATCAGCCTGGGTTAGTCAGTCCTCCATTCCCTGTGGGAGCTGTCGAGCTTCAGCGAGGCTGCGAAAGCGGTGGTTCAGGCGCTGAAGAGGTTGCCTGTGCCGCCGCCATCGCAGCCTCGCTGGGGCTCGACAGCTCCCACATTTGGGCGGTGTTGCTGTCGGGAGTTGTGCTTGTCGCGATGGCCCTGCAAAGCGGTATTCCACATACACCGCCGATCCCCTGTGGGAGCTGTCGAGCTTTAGCGAGGCTGCGATAGCGGTGGTTCAGGCGATGAGCCTTTCGGCAATGCCGCCATCTGATCAAATTCCGTCTAGGGCTATACTTGCCTCCTTCCAACCAATCGAGAACCCCATGAGCACCTCTCTTTCCC
>NZ_WKCD01000311.1:0-6053 GCF_021606625.1 Pseudomonas sp. PA-4-8C | reverse complement strand
TGCCTGGAGTGTTAAAGACTTTCGCGATTTGCATCAATACATGAGTGAGGTCATTTCGAACAAATAGTGAGTGGGCGATGGGCAGCAATTGCCCCGCTTAATAGGAAGCATTACTATTCACGCCCCGCCTCCCCAGTGCTCCCGCGATGACTCCTCAGCCGCCCCGCAGAACAGGCTTTTTCGAGCACTACGAAGAGTTGATCGGCACCTGGACACGTCGCCTGAGAAACCGTCAGCAGGCCGAAGACCTGGCGCACGACACCTTCGTGCGGGTGCTTGAGTCCGCTGCCTGCGAGGTGGCGCAGCCGCGCGCCTACCTGCATCAAACCGCGCGCAATATTGCGGTGGACGCCTACCGCCGCGAAGACCGCCGCGAGGCGTTGACGCAGCAGGCAGTTGATCACAGCACGCCTCACAGTGGCGACCCGGAGCATTACATGCACGCGATCCAGTTGGCCGACGCCGTCGAGCGGGCGCTGGCCGAGTTGCCGCTCAACTGTCGCAGGGTTTTTATCTGGCAGAAGATCGAAGGGCTCACCCAGCAGGAAATCGCCACACGCCTGGGGCTGTCTAAAAACATGGTGGAAAAGTATATGATCCGCACCCTGCGGCATCTGCGTGATCGTCTGGATGCGAGCGCGCCATGACCGGCTTTGAAACAGGATCTTCCACGATGGATAACCGTGTCCGTGATGAGGCCGCGCAGTGGTTTGTGCGCCTGCAAGACGGCCCATTGAGCGCCCAGGAACGTCAACGTTTCGATGCCTGGCGTGGAGCGCAGCCCGCGCATCAGTACGAAATCGATGTGCTGCAAGGGCTATGGAACGCTACGGATTTACTGCCCAAGGCCCGCTTGCAGGCGCTGGGCGATGCCCCGACCGAGCGCCTTGGGCGGCGTGCGCTGCTGCGTTATGCCGTGGCCGCCAGTGTGGTCGCCGTTGCAGTGGGTTTGAGTGTATTCAGCGTGTTTGAGCCTAAGTCCTACAATGCCGAATTCAGCACGCAAGTGGGCGAGCATCGCCAGGTGACTTTTCCCGACGGTTCCGTGATGGACCTCAACAGCCGCAGCGTGGTCGCGGTTCACTACGAAAAGGGCTGGCGAGGCGTGGAGCTAAAACAGGGCGAGGCGATGTTCAGCGTGCAACATGACGCTGGCCGCCCGTTTGTAGTCGCCGCCGGGGCAGGGCAGGTGACCGTCACCGGCACGCGCTTTGATGTGCGCCTGGATGCGGACCAGACTCGCGTGGCGGTCGAAGCCGGGACGGTCAAGGTGCAGGGCCAGGCGTCCGATCACATTGTCACGCTCACCGCCGGGCATGGCACCCATGTCGATCCCCTAGGCCAAGTGGCAGCGGCCTACGCGGTAAACCCTGGAGAACTCACCGCGTGGCGCAGCGGTAAACTGGTGTTCAACAACGCCACCCTGAGTGAGGTGGCGCGGGAGGTGTCGCGCTACCGCGAGCAACCGCTGCGTGTCAGTACGGCAGCGGTGGGCAACCTGCGCCTGACCAGCGTTTTCAAATCCAGCGACACCGACGCCTTGCTCAAGGCCTTGCCCCACATCCTGCCGGTCGCCTTGCGCACCTTGCCGGACGGTAGCCAGGAAATTATTTCACGCTGACATTCAGGTTTTTTTCGAGTTCTTCGTCTTCTCCTGCAACTGCAACTGGTTTGCATTAACGGCCGCGCATGCTTGCGATCACAGGACTAGGTTCGACGTGAAAAAACTCGCCATCCACAACAATAAAATCTCTCGCTGGGCGCCCTTGGCCCTGGCCGTTGCCATCAGCACCGCACAGGCTGTCGAAGGCATCCACATCCGTGCCCAACCCCTGGGCGCAGCCTTGAGCCAGTTGGGCCAGCAGACCTCGCTGCAAGTGTTCTTCAGCCCCGATATGGTGGCCGGCAAGCAAGCCCCCGCGGTCGATGGTAACCTCTCGCCCGAACAAGCCCTGCGCCAATTGCTGCAAGGCAGTGGCCTGGATTACCAGATTGACGCCGGCTCCGTGACCTTGCGCCCGGTGATCAACGGCACCGGTGAAGCCGGCTCGCCGCTGGTGCTGGGTGTGACCGATATCAAGGTGGTAGGCGACTGGCTTGCCGACGCCGATGCCGAAGTGGTGCAGAACCATCCCGGCGCACGCACGGTCATTCGCCGCGAAGCCATGGTAGAGCAGGGCGCGATGAACGTCGGTGACGTCCTGCGCCGCGTGCCTGGCGTGCAAGTGCAGGAATCCAACGGCACCGGTGGCAGTGATATTTCCCTCAACGTCGGTGTACGCGGGCTGACGTCGCGCCTGTCGCCGCGCTCCACCGTGCTGATCGACGGCGTACCGGCGGCGTTCGCTCCCTACGGCCAGCCACAGCTCTCGATGGCGCCGATCTCTGCCGGTAACCTGGAAAGCATCGACGTTGTCCGTGGCGCGGGTTCGGTGCGTTATGGCCCACAGAACGTCGGCGGCGTGATCAACTTCGTAACCCGTGCGATCCCGCAAGACTTCTCCGGGGAAGTCGGCACCACCCTGCAAACCTCCGCCCACGGGGGCTGGAAACATGTGGAGAACGCCTTTGTCGGCGGCACGGCCGACAACGGTATCGGCGCCGCGCTGCTGTACTCAGGGGTCAACGGCAACGGTTACCGCAACAGCAACAACGGCAACGATATCGATGACGTGATCTTCAAGACCCACTGGGCGCCGACCGATCAAGACGATTTCTCGCTGAACTTCCACTACTACGATGCCAGCGCCGATATGCCCGGCGGCCTGACCCAGAAGCAGTTCGACGCCAACCCGTACCAGTCGGTACGCGACTGGGACAACTTCAGCGGGCGCCGCAAGGACGTGTCCTTCAAGTACATCCGCCAGATCGACGACCGCACCCAGGCCGAAGTGCTGACGTACTATTCCGACAGTTTCCGGGGTAGCAACATTGCCAACCGCGACCTCAAGACCCTCAGCTCCTATCCGCGTACCTACTACACCTTCGGCATCGAGCCGCGTGTGTCCCATGTGTTCGACCTGGGGCCCAGTACCCAAGAAGTCAGTGTGGGTTATCGCTACCTCAAAGAGGGCATGCACGAGGAGGCCAGCAGCCTGAATCTGGTCAACAACGTGCCGACGCCGGGCGGGCAGAGCGACGGCCACGTATACCAGGACCGTACTGGGGGCACCGAAGCCAACGCCTTCTATATCGATAACAAAATCGATATCGGAAAATGGACCATCACCCCTGGTATTCGCTTCGAAGACATCCGCACCGAATGGCATGATCGTCCGGTCGTGGCCCTGAACGGCAAGCGTACCGAGGAAAAACGCCGCGAAGTCCACAACAACGAACCGCTGCCGGCGCTGAGCGTGATGTACCACGTGTCTGACGCATGGAAGCTGTTCGCCAACTACGAAACCTCCTTCGGCAGCCTGCAGTATTTCCAACTGGGCCAGGGCGGTACCGGCGACCAGACGGCCAACGGCCTGAACCCGGAAAAGGCCAAGACCTACGAGGTCGGTACGCGCTACAACGACAGCGTCTGGGGTGGCGAAGTGACGCTGTTTTACATCGACTTCTCGGATGAACTGCAATACGTCAGCAATGACGTGGGCTGGACCAACCTCGGCGCCACCAAGCACAGCGGTATCGAAGCATCGGCCCACTACGACCTGGCCAACCTCGACCCGCGCCTCGACGGCCTGACCGCCAACGCGGGCTTTACCTACACCAAGGCCACCTCCGAAGGTGATGTGCCGTTCAAGGGCCGTGACCTGCCACTGTATTCCCGCCAAGTGGCGACCCTGGGCCTGCGTTACGACGTCAACCACTGGACCCACAACCTTGACGTCTATGCCCAGTCCGGCCAACGTGCGCCGGGCACTGGCACCACCTACATCACCCAAGGCACTGCGGATGGTCAATACGGTGATATCCCAGGGTATGTCTCGGTCAACGTACGCAGTGGCTATGACTTTGGCGCGCAACTAGCGAATCTGAAGTTGGGGGTGGGCGTAAAAAACATTTTCGACCAGCAGCATTACACGCGCTCCAGCGATAACAATGCCGGGTTATACCTGGGTGAGCCTCGCACGTTTTTCGTACAGGCAAGCGTGGGGTTCTGATCTGTAGTCGGTAGGAACGATCGCAACCCCAGGGTTGCGATTTTTTTGCCTGGGTCAAGCGCTCTGTTCACTGATAATCGGCAGGCCACCCTCTGTTTCCTACATCGCCCCCGCACATATTATTGCTGGATCAGGAACTGATTCCGACGCAAAACCACACATGGGAAAGCTGATGGGCTTCGACATTGCGTTGGAGCGACAAGCTGAAAATCGCCCACTGTCATGGAGAAACGTATGTCGGTATCGATGTCGGATGCACCCGTCTCTGCGTCATCAACGCCTGACCTCTCACCGGCCAATGCCAAGGCCGAGATCAAAAATACCCGCCAGGCGCCTGCTACGCCTTCCTTCAATGGTCAGCAGGCTGCCCATGTGAATTTTCAAACCGGGGACAGCAAGGCCGGGCCTGTATTCAGTCATCACCAGTCGCCAACCACCGCGGCAGATGTGCTTGGGCATCACCACAACCCGCCGGCCATGCAGAACTTCCTGAGCCAACTCAAGCACTGGATCAGCCACTGGTTCTCTGGGCATCGGCCACCCATGCATCCTGGTTGTGGGCATCCGCCGCCACGGCCGAACCCAGGTTGCAGCAACCCGCCACCCAGGCCCAATCCCATTGAGAGCAATCCACCGCCACGACCCGACCCGACGGCCGGTCGACCGTATCCACCCGCGCCCGGCAGGCCTGATCCACAGTACTCCCTGAGGAGTAGTGAAGAGCTGGCGCAGCAACTGCGTGACAGCTTCAACGCCTTCAGAGACCGGAAGAACCCTCGTTCCATCAGTGTTGACAGCATTCTTGCGATGGCGAAAAGAGGGTACTCGCCTAACCCCGTCATGAACGAGAACATTCGCCTGGCCAATGAGCTGCTACGGCGTCCGGAGCTGATGGCCGCGTTGGACCGGCACGGTTCCACGGGCGCTCTGGATGGCCTTATCGACCGGCACAGCCTGAACGCGGTGATCAAAGGAGAAAACTACTTCAAATACAAGACCGACAAGGAACTGGCCGGCGAGCTGCTTGAGCATTTCGACGAGTTGAAGAACGGGAGCGGGGGGCCAAGCCTGAAAATCCGTGACCTGAAGAAGTTGGCCCGCCAGCCGCTTACCGGCGACGCGGCCAAGGACCATTTGATTCAGCTGTCCCAGGAAATACTCAAGCGCAGTGATGCGCTTGAGCGGATGGATAATCGCGCCAGTAAAGATGACGACGGAAAAATCAGCCGTACAGGACTGTACTTGTTGTCCCGCTGATCGTTCTTCGGCGCCGCCTCTCGAAGGCGGCGCCAGCCCTATATGTTTCAAGGAACGAATGACGCCCGATTGCCACATAGGTGGTATGCGGGTGTGATTTGGCACGCCGTTTTTCAGTTTCCAAATGAGGGAAACATATGACTTCAACCTCGTTTAATTCCCCAAAAACCGGCCCTCTCGAGCTTTTGCACGCTACCCAGTCAGCGAAACTGCAGATGTGTGAGGAGCGCGCACCCTCACTAAACCTTCCCTTTGCGTCGACCGAATATGAGGCCGAGGCGAGGCGCATGAAGGCTTATGCCGGCGAGCGCAAATTCCAGGCACCCGTTTCGGATGATTTTTCCCGGGGCCTGCTGGCGGACTGGCAGGGGGCGGGGGGCGACGGCGATTCATTGAAGGACACCGGCTTGATCAACAGCCTGGCAGGCTGGTGGCGTAGGCTAAAGCTGGATTGATCACGGTTTTACATGCTGTCATTGGTATTAGTCGTTCACGCGGAACTGTCGAGTCCATCCAACCACACATGAGGTGCCTGCCTGAGTGGAGTCTATTCGTTGATTTTGCCCATCGCGGCACAGATCACCCTGCGGATATACATCTGAAAAGAGTTGGAGAAAACCCATGACAATCGAGGGTGTAGTACCTTCCGGACGACCGCTCCCCCCCGACCTGCCGGCCGTACAA
>NZ_WKCD01000310.1:0-6147 GCF_021606625.1 Pseudomonas sp. PA-4-8C | reverse complement strand
CGCGGCCGCGCCAAACCCTGGGCTGGAAATTCCCCATAGAGGTGCTGACCGAGCACCTGCAGCTCCTGGCGACCAATAACTTGAATACGGTCAACTGACTGTTGCACTTGGAACTTGAGTCCGCCGAATTGAGTTTCATGATGTATTCCTCGTTAGAACCATTGGGTCCAAATAGTGGCCCCTCGATAGCGAGGCATTCTATGTAGACGAACAGTTCAGGAAAATTCGTATTTTTCTCGCGTATACTTCGCTTTTTACGAAGTGTAGGTCGCGATGCTCAATTATCGACAACTGCATTACTTCTGGGTGGTGGCCAAGACTGGCAGCATCGTGCGCGCCTGCGAGCAGTTGAACCTCACGCCGCAGACCATCAGCGGGCAGATCAGCCTGTTGGAGCAGACCTTCGGGGTGGCCCTGTTTCAGCGGGTCGGGCGCCAGCTTGAACTGACCGAAGCCGGGCGCCAGGCGCTGCCCTACGCCGAGCAGATGTTCCAGACCGGCAATGAATTGGAGGCGATGCTGCGCGCACAGCCTGACGAGCAGCAGATCCCGTTCCGGGTCGGGGTGGCGGATGTGGTGCCCAAGTCCATCGTGTACCGGTTGATCGCGCCGACCATGGAGTTGAGCGAACCGATCCGCATCACCTGCCGTGAAGACAAACTCGAACGTTTACTGGCCGACCTGGCGATCCAGCGCCTGGACCTAGTGATTTCCGACAGCCCCATGCCCACGCACTTGGACATCAAGGGCTACAGCCAGAAGCTGGGAGAATGCGGCATCAGTTTTTTCGCCACCCAGGCATTGGCTGACCAGCATGGCGGTGATTTCCCACAGTGCTTGCAGGGTGCGCCGCTGTTGATTCCAGGGGCAGAGACAGTGGTACGCAGCCGTTTGCAGCGCTGGTTTGCCGAACAGCAGATTCAACCCCGCATCATTGGCGAATTCGACGACAGCGCCTTGATGCAGGCGTTTGGGCAATCCGGCAGCGGGATCTTTATCGCGCCCAGCGTGATCGCCGACGAGGTGGTGCGCCAATATGGCGTGGCGCTGATCGGCCAGACCGATGCAGTGACCGAGTCGTTTTATGCGATCTCGGTGGAGCGCAAGGTCAAGCACCCCGGCATTGTGGCGATTACCGAAGGTGCCCGGCGGGAGTTGTTTACCGCCCTGCCCTGATCATTCAGGCGTTGAGCGCCGTGGGTTTGGCGGTCATCAGCCACAGTGCCAGCAGGATCGACAGCAGGATAAACCCCGAAGCGGCAAACCCCAGGCTGCCCAGGCCCAGGGTGTCGATGACATGCCCGCCCACCATGGCGCCCAGGCCAATGCCGAGGTTGGCCCCGGCAATGTTCAGCGACGCCGCAAACGCTGGAGCATGGGGCGCAGCCTTCATCAAGCGCACATGGCTGACCAGGAACATCGCCGCCTGGGTCACGCCCCACACCGCCATCGCCGCGGCCAGGCCGATGGTCGAGTGAATCGCCGGCACCACCGCCACCATGCCCGCGATCATGAACCCGCAGAACACCATGGAGGCGATTAATGGGTGACGATCCACGGCACGTCCGCCCAAGGAATTGCCGATCAGCCCGACTGCGCCAAAGCCCATCAGACACCAGCCCACCAACGTGCCGTCGAAGCCGGCCAGACGCTCAAGGATATCTGCCAGGTAGGTATAGGCGGTGAACATGCCACTGAATACCAGGATCGACAGCAGGATATGCCCCTGCATCACCGGGCTGCGCAGGATCTTGAATTGTGAGCGCAAGCTAGCCTGCTGGTGCTTGGCCTGGGTGACCGGCAGGTAGATATACAGCAGCAACGCCTTGGCCAGGGCGATCACCGCGAGCACGGCAAACGCGGTGCGCCAGCCGAACATATCGGAAATCAGCGTGCCCACCGGAATACCAAATACGGTGGCGCAAACAATGCCAAAGCCGATTTTTTCAATCGCACGCCCGGCGAACTCAGGGCCGACAATGTCTACCGCCGTTTCGCTGGCCAGGGCCCAGAACACGGGCAAGCCCAGAGCAGGGATCAAACGGGCCACGGCCATCACCCAGATATTCGGTGCCAATGCCGCCACGGTATTGGCCGCCGCAAACATGATAAGGATGCTGATAAACAAGCGCTTGCGCGGGAACCGCGCGCAATAGGCGGTGAGGAACGGGCCGAACGCGGCCACGGTGAACGCGAACAGTGTCACCAGCAGCCCGGCCTGGGACACGCTGACGTTCAGGTCCCGAGCAATCGACGGCAACAGGCCGACAATGACGAACTCTGTGGTCAGCACGGTAAAACCGGCGGCTGACAGCAGCAGGATAGGAAACAACATGAAAACTCCAGAAACGACGACATCAACGACAGCCCTAAGGGCTCGCTGAAGGAGAGGAAAGATGAGAGGGGTGAATCTTAACAGAACATGTCCGGATTTGACCAAGCCCGACTGAAACGGGTGACGGAATGCCGCAGCAAACAAGACGCTTCCCACAGCATGCTAGACTTCGCGCCTACTTCCTACAGTACTTTCTGCCTGCAATGCTGTGCCCTACTAAAAAAACTAGAGACAACTCTTTATGACTGCTGCACCCTCCCTGTTGCAACGTTTAATGCGCGTCAGCCTGGTCACCCAAATTGTCATCGGCCTGATTGCCGGGATCGTGTTGGCCTTGCTGTTACCCGAGGCCGCGCGCGCCACTGGTTTTATCGGCAAGGTGTTTGTCACGGCGCTGAAGGCTGTCGCGCCGATCCTGGTGTTTGTGCTGGTCATGGCCTCGATTGCCAACCATAAGCATGGCCAGGAAACCCATATCCGCCCGATCCTGTTCCTGTATCTGCTCGGTACCTTTGCCGCCGCCGTGGTTGCGGTGGTGGCCAGCATGATGTTTCCGTCGTTCCTGGTACTGGCTACCCATGACGCCACCGTGAGCGCTCCCGGTGGCATCGGCGAAGTGTTGCAAAGCCTGCTGCTCAGTGTGGTGGATAACCCGGTCAGTGCACTGATGAACGCCAACTTCATCGGCATCCTGGCCTGGGCCATTGGCATGGGTATCGCTATTCGCCATGCCGGTGAAACCACCCGCACGGTGTTGGACGACTTGTCCAACGGCGTCACCCTGATCGTACGCGTGGTGATCCGCTTCGCCCCGCTGGGCATCTTTGGCCTGGTGGCCTCCACCCTGGCCACCTCGGGTTTCGGCGCCCTGCTCGGCTATGCCCACCTGCTGGCCGTGCTGATCGGCTGCATGTTGTTCGTGGCGCTGGTGATCAACCCGGCCATCGTGTTCTGGAAACTGCGCCGCAACCCCTATCCGCTGGTGCTGATGTGCCTGCGCGAAAGTGGTCTCACCGCGTTCTTCACCCGCAGCTCGGCGGCGAACATTCCGGTCAACCTGGCGTTGAGCAAACGCCTGGGCCTGCATGAAGACACCTACTCGGTGTCGATCCCGCTCGGTGCCACCATCAACATGGCCGGCGCCGCCATCACTATCACCGTGCTGACCCTGGCGGCCGTGCACACCCTGGGCATCGCCGTGGACATGCCGACCGCCGTGCTGCTCAGCGTCGTCGCTGCGGTGTGTGCCTGCGGTGCATCGGGGGTGGCGGGTGGTTCGCTGCTGTTGATTCCCCTGGCGTGCAGCCTGTTTGGCATCCCCAGTGAAATCGCCATGCAGGTAGTGGCCGTCGGTTTCATCATCGGCGTGCTGCAGGACTCGGCGGAAACCGCACTCAACTCGTCTACCGATGTGCTGTTTACGGCGGCGGCGTGTTTGGGCAAGGAAGAACAGGCCGCTTAACACAGCCCCATAAAAAAGCCCGGTGCCATTCGTAGAGAACGGCACCGGGCTTTTTTGTATCTGCGGGTTTAAAACGCGCCCATATAGTCGCGCTTGCCCACTTCCACGCCGTTATGACGCAGCAGCGCATAAGCGGTGGTTACGTGGAAGAAGAACTGCGGCAGGCCGTAGGTCAGCAGGTAGGACTGGCCGCTGAAGCGCTTCTCTTTCGGGGTGCCGGGGCGGGTAACGATCTCGATGCCTTCCTTGCCGTCGATCTGCTCGGGCTTGATGGTGTCGACAAAGGCCAGGACTTTGGCGATCAGCGCTTGCAGGTCGGCAAAAGTGACTTCGCTGTCTTCGTACTTGGGTACTTCGATCTCGGCCAGGCGTGCGGATACACCTTTGGCGAAGTCCACGGCGATCTGTACCTGGCGCACCAACGGGAACATGTCCGGGAACAGGCGCGCTTGCAGCAAGGCGTTGGGCTCGATGTTCTTGGCGCTGGCGTGGGCTTCAGCTTTGTTCAGCACATCGCTGAGGGCGTTGAGCATTTGCTTGAAGACCGGGATGGAAGCGGCGTACAGGGAAATAGTCATGACAGTCTCACGGTAATGGCGGGGTTGGAACCAGCCGCGATTATAGCCATGCCTGGCGCTTGTCTTTTATTTTTTCAAGCTTAGGCTAAGGGGCTTCACTGCATAGGGAAAGCGCGATGACCGCCGAGCACGATACCGACACCCCTGAGCCGCGCCTGAACAGCACGGAAATCCGCGTCCTGGGCTGCCTGATCGAAAAACAGGCGACCAACCCGGAAACCTACCCCCTCACCCTCAACGCCTTGGTGCTGGCCTGCAACCAGAAGACCAGCCGCGAGCCGGTGATGAACCTCAGCCAAGGCCAGGTCGGCCAGAGCCTGCGCGTGCTGGAGGGCCAAGGCTTCACGCGCCTGGTAATGGGCAGCCGCGCCGACCGCTGGGAACACCGTGTGGACAAGGCCCTGGAACTGGTGCCGGCCCAGGTGATCCTGACCGGGCTGCTGTTTTTGCGGGGGCCGCAGACCGTCAATGAGCTGCTCACCCGCAGTGGGCGCATGCATGATTTTGAGGATGCCGAACAGGTCGTGCATCAACTCGAACGCCTGATTGCACGAGGACTGGCACTGCTGGTGCCGCGTCAGGCGGGGCAGCGGGAAGACCGATACACCCATGCGCTGGGGGATCCGGCGGATATCGAAGCGATAATGACCGCGCGGGGGAATCCGGTAGAGCGTAGCGCAGGGGCTGTTTCGGTGGAGCGCATTGAAGAGCTGGAAGCGCGGATTGCGGCGCTGGAAGAACGGCTGGCCCAGTTGGAACAGGGATAACGCAGATAAAGATGTGGGAGCTGGCTTGCCTGCGATAGCCATAGGTATGGACACAATTCTGAAGTGATCAACGGTAACCACGATGCGAAGCGAGCCGCTCTTGCTCTTGATCTGCTTTTGATCTCAGGCGCCCCCCAAATCACTGGCGGATTACGGGCACACCGAGCCTAAGCGAGGTGCCGAGTGGTGGGGCAAGAGCGTTTTGCTTACTTTTGCTGTTCAAAAGTGAGCCGCTGTCAGAGCGGAACCCTAAGTAGCCGATACCGCAGGAATGGATATGTACTCGGTATTACGGTGTCGACAGTGAGGCCGTCTTCGCGAGCAAGCCCGCACACAGTTGGATCGTGGGGTGTCAGGTAGATGGGCGTCGGCTGGCAGGCCGCCATCGCAGGCAAGCCAGCTCCCACAGTTGGATCGTGGGGTGTCAGGTAGATGGGCGTCGCCTGACTGGCCGCCATCGCAGGCAAGCCAACTCCCACATTGGATTGGTGTAAGGCTTTAGCTGCGGGCGAAGGCCACCGCTGCCTCGAACTGCTCCTGCGTAGGCCGCACGCCGGTATAAAGCACAAACTGCTCCAACGCCTGAATAGCGATCACTTCCAGCCCGGTAATCACCCGCTTGCCCTGCGCACGCCCCCGCACGATCAACGGCGTTTCCGCCGGGATCGCCACCACATCGAAGACAGTCTCCGCCTGATCGATTGCCTCAGGCTCAAACGCCAACGCATCCGCCTCCGCCCCGCCAGTCATGCCGATGGGCGTTACGTTGATCAGCATCTGTGGGCGCAGGCTGCCCAATTCCGCCTGCCATGCGTACCCCAGGTTCCTGGCCAATGCCTGGCCCGCCACCTCATTACGCGCCACGATCACACCATTAGCGTACCCCCCGTCACGCAAGGCACTGGCGACCGCCTTGGCCATGCCGCCGCTGCCGCGCAGGGCAAAGGTGGAATCTTTGGGCACCGCGTGCTTTTTCAGCAGTTGCTCAATGGCGATGTAGTCGGT
>NZ_WKCD01000031.1:0-37136 GCF_021606625.1 Pseudomonas sp. PA-4-8C | reverse complement strand
TGCCGGTTTAGCCGCCCCGCGCCATGGATGGCGCGTGGCGGCGGCCCCCCAAATCACTGGCGGATTACGGGCACACCGAGCCTAAGCGAGGTGCCGAGTGGTGGGGCAAGAGCGTTTTGCTTACTTTTGCGCTTTTCAAAAGTGAGCCGCCGTCAGGGCGGAACCCTAAGCGGCCGTTACCGCAGCAATGGATATGTACACAATCCAACTGTGTTGACTGCCAGGCCGCCTTCGCGAGCAAGCCCGCTCCCACAGTTTAATTGCGGGGTGTCAGGTAGATAGGCGTCGGCTGATAGGCCGCTATCGCAGGCAAGCCAGCTCCCACATTTGAACCACTTTAAAGGCTTAACCCAACAGCGCCTGCTGGCTTTGCCCGAACATCAGGTATTCCACCAACTCCGGCAACGGCAACGGCTTGCTGATCAGGTAACCCTGGACCTGGTCGCACCCAAACAAGCGCAAAAGCTCAAGTTGCTCAGGGGTTTCCACGCCTTCGGCGACCACTTCCAGGTTGAGGTTGTGGGCCAGGTTGATCATGGCGTGCACCAGCTTGCGGTTTTCTTCGCGCTCTTCCATGCCGCCGACAAAACTCTTGTCGATCTTCAACAAGGCAATCGGCAGGCTGTTGAGGTGCACAAACGATGAAAAACCGGTGCCGAAGTCATCCAGGGAAAACCGCACACCCAACCGGCCAAGGGCATCCATGGTCTGTTTGACCAGGTCGCTGCGGCGCATCACGGCGGTTTCGGTCAGTTCAAATTCCAGCCATTGCGCTTCCACGCCGCGCTCGGCAATCAGGCGGCTGAGGGTGGACAGCAACTGGCTGTCCTGAAACTGGCGAAACGACAGGTTGACCGCCATGTGCAGCGGCGGCAGGCCGCGTTCGCGCAGGTCTTGCATGTCGCGCAGGGCTCGGGAGATCACCCAGTAGCCCAATGGCACGATCAGGCCACTCTGTTCGGCCAGCGGCACGAATTCGCTGGGCGGCAACAAGCCGCGCTCGCCGTGGCGCCAGCGCACCAGGGCTTCGAGGCCAACGATATGGCCGTCGTCCAGGTCCAGGCGCGGCTGGTAATGCAGCTCCAACTCATCGCGGCGCAAGGCCCGGCGCAGTTCGCTTTCCAGGTCGGCCAGGCTGCGGGCGTTGCGGTTGATGCGTTCATTGAAGATATGGAAAGTGCAGCCCTGGGTGCTTTTGGCCTGTTGCATGGCGATATGGGCATGCCACATCAACGGGTCGGCGCCAGCGCGGGCTCGAGCATGGGCCATGCCCAGGCTGCAACCGATCAACAGGCTTTCGCCATCCACCCAATAGGGTTCGGCCATCACTTCGGTGATGCGCTCGGCCATCCATTCGGCGCGCTGGGGCGCCCGGCGGGTATCGATCAACAAGGCAAACTCATCGCTGCCCAGGCGCGCCAGTTGGTCCCCGGCTTCGAGCTGGCTCTTGAGCCTCGACACCACTTGCAGGATCAAACGGTCGCCCGCCTGATGACCGAGGGCATCGTTGGCATGACGAAAATTGTCCAGGTCCAGGTGACCGAGGGCCAGGCCACGGCCGTCGTTTTCTGCCAAGCGCGCGGCCAGCAAGGTCTGGAAGCCCTGGCGGTTGGCAATACCGGTGAGCGGGTCCTGCTCGGCCAGGCGCTGCAAGGTGTTCTCCAGCACGCCGCGCTCGCGCACATGGCGCAGGCAGCGGCGCAATGTGTCGGCATCCAATGCATCCAGCACCAACCAATCGCTGACACCCAGCGGCGACACCAGGGGCTCCTGCTCCAGCAGCAATACACACGGCAAACTGCACCGGCCCGGGCCGGGCTGCAGGCTGGGCGTGGTCAATAACACAGCACCCTGGTCGTCATCGAACAGGCGGCTCACCGAGTCCCAGTTGGGCGCACTGATCAGCACAGCCCCTTCGCCCATCGGCGCCAGGCACTCGCGCAACAACGCTGCCCACTCGGGCTCATCGGCCAGCAGCAGCAAACGCAAGGGTTCGACAGGCGTAGACACGCTAACTCCCTAGACTCTGCAAAATTTCATTAGCGGTGCCATTATGACGTGCGGCCTGACAATGACAAAGGATGACAAATGATAGGTGTTATCAAATACGCAGACTGTAAATAATCGTCTCGGCTATTCCTCCACATCCTGCGGCAAAGTAGCAAAACCGGCAAATTTAGATCGAGTGGTACGTCACACCGTCGTTCTATGGCAGCAGAATCTTTCCAGCCTGTTAAAATGCCCGCCCTTTTGAACAACGACTCCTAAAATTCCGTATGTCCCGACTCAATCCCCGGCAGCAAGAAGCCGTGAACTACGTCGGCGGCCCTCTATTGGTGCTCGCCGGTGCAGGCTCCGGCAAGACCAGCGTGATCACCCGCAAGATCGCGCACTTGATCCAGAACTGCGGCATCCGCGCCCAGTACATCGTCGCCATGACTTTCACCAACAAGGCGGCGCGGGAAATGAAAGAGCGGGTCGGCACCCTGCTCAAGGGTGGCGAAGGCCGTGGCCTTACCGTGTGTACCTTCCACAACCTGGGCCTGAACATCATCCGCAAGGAGCATGTGCGGCTGGGCTACAAGCCGGGCTTCTCGATCTTCGACGAGACCGACGTCAAGGCCTTGATGACCGACATCATGCAGAAGGAATACGCGGGTGACGACGGCGTCGACGAGATCAAGAACATGATCGGGGCCTGGAAAAACGACCTGATCCTGCCCGCCGAAGCCCTGGAAGCCGCGCGCAACCCCAAGGAGCAGACCGCCGCCATCGTCTACACCCACTACCAGCGCACGCTCAAGGCGTTCAACGCGGTGGACTTCGACGACCTGATCCTGCTACCGGTCAAGCTATTCCAGGAGCACAAGGACATCCTGGAGAAGTGGCAAAACAAGGTGCGCTACCTGCTGGTGGACGAATACCAGGACACCAACGCCAGCCAATACCTGCTGGTGAAGTTGCTGATCGGCACGCGCAACCAGTTCACCGTGGTAGGCGACGACGACCAGTCGATCTACGCCTGGCGCGGCGCCCGCCCGGAAAACCTGATGCTGCTCAAGGAAGACTACCCCTCCTTGAAAGTGGTGATGCTGGAGCAGAACTACCGCTCCACCAGCCGCATCCTGCGCTGCGCCAACGTGCTGATCTCCAACAACCCCCACGAGTTTGAAAAACAACTGTGGAGCGAGATGGGCCATGGCGACGAGATCCGTGTGATCCGCTGCCGCAACGAAGACGCCGAAGCCGAGCGCGTGGCCGTGGAAATCCTCAGCCTGCACTTGCGCACCGACCGGCCCTACAGCGACTTTGCGATCCTGTATCGCGGCAACTACCAGGCCAAACTGATTGAGCTGAAGCTGCAGCATCACCAGGTGCCGTATCGCCTGTCGGGCGGCAACAGCTTTTTCGGACGCCAGGAAGTCAAAGACCTGATGGCCTACTTTCGGCTGATCGTGAACCCGGACGACGACAACGCCTTCCTGCGCGTGATCAACGTGCCACGCCGGGAAATCGGCTCGACGACCCTGGAAAAGCTCGGTAACTACGCCACCGAACGCAAGATCTCGATGTACGCCGCCACCGACGAAATCGGCCTGGGCGAACACCTGGACACGCGCTTCACTGATCGCCTGTCACGCTTCAAGCGCTTCATGGACAAGGTGCGCGAGCAGTGCGCCGGCGAAGACCCGATCAGCGCCCTGCGCAGCATGGTCATGGACATCGACTATGAAAACTGGCTGCGCACCAACAGTTCCAGCGACAAGGCCGCGGATTACCGCATGGGCAACGTCTGGTTCCTGATCGAGGCGTTGAAGAACACCCTGGAAAAAGACGAAGACGGCGAGATGACCGTCGAGGACGCCATCGGCAAGCTGGTGTTGCGCGACATGCTCGAGCGCCAGCAAGAAGAGGAAGACGGTGCCGAAGGCGTGCAGATGATGACCTTGCATGCGTCCAAGGGCCTGGAATTTCCCTACGTGTTCATCATGGGCATGGAAGAGGAAATCCTCCCGCACCGCTCCAGCATCGAAGCCGACACCATCGAGGAAGAACGCCGCCTGGCCTATGTGGGTATTACCCGCGCACGTCAGACCCTGGCCTTCACCTTTGCCGCCAAGCGCAAGCAATACGGTGAAATCATCGACTGTGCCCCCAGCCGGTTCCTGGATGAACTGCCGCCGGACGACCTGGCCTGGGAAGGCAATGACGACACGCCCACCGAGGTGAAGGCCGTTCGCGGCAACACCGCCTTGGCGGATATACGCGCGATGCTAAAGCGCTAGAATCGACTACTTTTTAATCTACTTTCGGCGCACAACGCGCCATTAGAGGAAGCTTTCCGTGGAAGCACTGCACAAGAAAATTCGCGAAGAAGGCATCGTGCTTTCCGATCAGGTCCTCAAGGTTGACGCCTTTTTGAACCACCAGATCGACCCGGCGCTGATGAAACTGATCGGCGACGAATTCGCCGCACTGTTCAAGGATTCGGGCATCACCAAGATCGTCACCATCGAAGCCTCGGGCATTGCACCGGCCATCATGACCGGGCTGAACCTGGGCGTGCCGGTGATCTTCGCCCGCAAGCAGCAATCCTTGACCCTCACGGAAAACCTGCTGTCGGCCACGGTGTATTCCTTCACCAAGAAAACCGAAAGCACCGTGGCGATCTCCCCGCGCCACCTGACCAGCAGCGACCGCGTGCTGGTGATCGATGACTTTTTGGCCAACGGCAAGGCGTCCCAGGCGCTGATCTCGATCATCAAGCAGGCCGGCGCGACCGTCGCCGGTTTGGGCATTGTGATCGAGAAGTCGTTCCAGGGCGGGCGTGCAGAACTGGATGCGCAGGGTTATCGGGTTGAGTCGCTGGCGCGGGTGAAGTCGCTGGCCGGTGGTGTCGTGACCTTTATCGAGTAATCACTATGTGGGAGCTGGCTTGCCTGCGATAGCGGAGTGTCAGTCGACAGAGATGTCGACTGAAAGGCCCTCATCGCAGGCAAGCCAGCTCCCACATGGGGTTTTGCGTTGGGCTGTCAGTGGGCGGTGGCCTGCAGGCCGGCAAGCAGCAATCGTTGATACAGGTCTTCCTTGATGCCCTCCGGCTTATCCAGGCGCATGCGCTGCAAATGCTTGGGAAAGGCCTCCGGCTCCGGCGCGTCGAGTGCCGCCTTGCCCAACTCCAGAATTTCCGTGAGCTTGAATTTGCTCTTGAGCCAGTTCAGCGCTCGTAACAAATCCCGCTCTTCATCCGTGAAGTCGCTGCCCAGGGGGTATTCCGGGAACAGGCGACGATGCCTGGCCTGAATCGCCTGAAGCCGCTCTGGCGTGTTGTCGGCAAAACGCGGATCCAACTGGAATTCCTTGGGCAGTTTGCCGGCCTTTTGCGCTTGTTCAATCAAGTCGTGCTGGAACCTGGAGTCGGCGATGTTCAGCAGCGCTTCGATCACCTTGGCATCCGTCTGACCGCGCAAGTCGGCAATGCCGTATTCTGTAATGACAATATCCCGCAGGTGCCGGGGAATGGTGCAGTGGCCGTACTCCCAGACGATATTGGAACTGACCTCCCCCGCCGACTCACGCCAGCTGCGCAAAATCAGGATTGAGCGTGCACCTTCCAGCGCATGCCCCTGGGTCACGAAATTGTATTGCCCGCCCACGCCACTGAGCACGCGACCGTCTTCCAACTGATCGGCCACGCCAGCGCCGAGCAAGGTGACCATGATCGCGCTGTTGATAAACCGCGCATCCAGGCGCTGCAGGCGCTTGAGTTCTTCCTGCCCGTACAGCTCGTTGATGTAGCTGATGCGGGTCATGTTGAATGCCTGGCGCTTGGCGTGGGTCATTTCCTGCAGGCGCTGGTAAAAACTGCGCGGCCCCAGGAAGAAACCGCCATGGATCGACACGCCGTCGGGTTGCGCCGCGTCGTCCAGGGTGCCCGCGTTGGCCTGCATCTGGGTCGCCACATCCGGGTAGACCTTGCGCCGCACAATCCCGGCATCGGCCAATACCAGCAGGCCGTTGACGAACATCTCGCTGCAACCGTAAAGGCCACGGGCAAACGGCTCAACGCCGCCTTCGCGGCTGATCAACGGCGCCCACTGGTACACATCCAGGTCGGTGAGCAACAGGCGATAGGCCTCGTTGTCGGCCTGGCGCGCCAGCAAGGCAGCGGTCAGCGCATCGCCCATGGAGCCGATACCAATCTGCAACGTACCGCCATCACGCACCAGGGTACTGGCATGCAGGCCGATAAAATGGTCCTGAAAGCCCACCGGCATATTCGGCGTGGAGAACAACGTGGTGCTGTCTTTTTCATCCAGCAGGTAGTCGAACTCATCCATGCCCAGCTCGGCATCACCGGGCATGTAGGGCAAGTCGCTATGGACCTGGCCAACGACCAGGATGGTCTCCCCGGTCGCGCGGCGCTTGGCGATCATGGGCATCAGGTCGAGGGTGATATCCGGGTTGCAGCTCAGGCTCAGGCGGTCGGGATGCTCGCTGCTACTGGCAACCAGTTGCGCCACCAGGTTCAGGCCGGCGGCATTGATGTCGCGCGCCGCATGGCTGTAGTTGCTGCTGACGTAATCCTGCTGCGCCGCGGCGCTGTGGAGCAGGCTGCCAGGCTGCATGAAGAATTGCTGCACACGGATATTCTTCGGCAGGCTGCCCTTGTGCAGGTCGGCGAGAAAGTCTAGTTCGGGGTAGTCGCCAAACACCCGTTCGATAAAGGGTTCGAGAAAGCGTTTCTGCAAGCCATCCCCCATCGTCGGGCGACCCAGGCTCAACGCGGTGTAGATAGTCAGCGCCCGCTCCGGCAACTTGGCGATGCGCCGGTACAGCGCGTTGACGAACAAATTGGGCTTGCCCAGGCCCAAGGGCATGCCCATGTGGATATGCGCCGGCAACCGCGCCAGTACGTCGTCAACTGCTTGCTCGATTGAACACAACTGCACCATCCGACTGCTCCCGAACATTCCATGAATTGGAGTTGGACCGAGCTTGCCGGGTCTTTGCTGCAATGAACAGCCTCAATACATAATTCGCAGGCACAAAAAAGCCGCTCGTAAGCGGCATTTTTGGCGAAGATCGATCGGTTACAGCCCGGACATCTTCTTGATCGCACCCTTGAGGTCGTCGTCCGAGCAATCAGCGCAAGTGCCTTTGGGCGGCATGGCGTTGATACCGGTGATGGCCTTGGCCAGGATGCCATCGAGGCCGCCTTGATGGTCGGCGCGTTCTTTCCATGCGGCGGTGTCGCCAATTTTCGGCGCACCCAACAGGCCCGTGCTGTGGCAGGCATTACAGTGCTTGGCGATGATCTCATCCGGGGTTTTCGCGCCGCCGCCGCCCGCTGCCACGGCCACTTCCATGCCCTTGCATTCCTGGCCCTGGACGCAAACCTGACCCACAGGCTCCAGGCGCTTGGCAATGTCATCATTGGTCGCAGCTTGAGCGCTGACAGCCCATAGGGCCAGTACGGTTGCTGGTGCAGCCAGCATTTTCATAATTAGGTTCACGCGTTCACCCTCAATGGTGGCTATTCACGCCTGCGGCCACGGTTTCGCAGGCGGCGAAAGTATAACGGTTAGCCCGCCCGGCCGAAACAACCCTATTAAATAAAGGGAGATTCGGCTTCACGGTGTACAGCTGCGGGAACCTCTGCAACGCTGGCAGGGCGCCTCTATTCTTAAAAGTTAGCGGGGGTGGCTGCGCTGATTAGTCGCGCCGGCACGTCGAACGGATTGCGAAAACGATGGGGCCTGGTACTTTCAAAGTAGTAGCTATCGCCAGCCTCAAGCACAAAAGTTTCAAGGCCGACCACCAACTCCAGGCGACCTTCCACCAGAATCCCGGTTTCCTCGCCTTCATGGGTGAGCATTTCTTCGCCCGTGTCGGCACCTGGCGGGTAGATCTCGGTGAGAAAAGCGATGGCCCGGCTCGGGCGCGACCGCCCCACCAGTTTCATGGTAACGGCACCGTCGGAGATGTCGATCAGCTCATTGGCTTTATAGACGATCTGCGTCGGTATTTCCTGGAGGACTTCCTCGGAGAAGAACTCGACCATGGACATGGGGATACCGCCCAGCACCTTGCGCAGGGAGCTGATCGAGGGGCTGACGCTGTTTTTCTCGATCATCGAAATGGTGCTGTTGGTGACGCCCGCACGCTTGGCGAGCTCACGCTGGGAAAGACCTTTGAGTTTACGGATGGATTGCAGTCGTTCGCCGACGTCCAATGCAGGAGCCTCCTAGGATTCAGGCTTTGTTGTAATTGAGCGTTATCATGGCGACAGCGTTCAGTATTTACAACACTTGGGCCTAAATCCCGGCCTGCTCGGTTCGTTGCTGGCGGCTAAGCGCCGCTATAGAGCCTTGGCACTCGGCGTAGATTGCAGAAAATCTGATAGGGAATGGTCTCAGCGGCCACGGCAACATCACTGGCGAGGATGTGCTTGCCCCACAGCTCCACAGTGGAACCAAGGCCCGCCTGGGGCAAGTCGGTGAGGTCGACACACAGCATGTCCATGGACACGCGCCCCAGCAGCCGGCTGCGCTGGCCAGCGACCAGCACCGGTGTGCCGGTGGGCGCATGGCGCGGGTAACCGTCGGCATAGCCCATGGCAACCACGCCGATGCGCATCGGCTTGGGCGTGACGAACCTGGCGCCGTAGCCCACCGGCTCACCGGCTGGCAATTCGCGCACGCAGATCACTTTGGACTCCAGGGTCATCACCGGCTGCAAGCGCGCGGCGAGGGCCTGGTCTTCGCCAAAGGGCGTTGCGCCGTACAGCATGATACCGGGGCGCACCCAGTCGCTGGACACGCTCGGCCAGCCCAATACAGAAGGTGAGTTACGCAGGCTCACCTCAGCCGCCAGCCCCTGGCGCGCCGCCTCAAACACCGTTACTTGTTCGTTGCTGCTGACGCAATCGAGCTCATCGGCGCGGGCAAAATGGCTCATCAATACGATCTTCGCCACTTTGCCACTAGCCAGCAGGCGCTGATACGCCTCCTGGTAATCCTTGGGGTGCAGGCCCACACGGTGCATGCCCGAGTCCAGCTTCAGCCACACTGTCAGCGGCTTGCTCAAATGAGCTTTCTCGATGGCTTCCAACTGCCACAACGAATGCACCACGCACCACAAATCCTGCTCGATGATCAGCGGCAACTCGTCGGCTTCGAAAAAACCTTCCAGCAGCAACACCGGCGCACGAATGCCGGCGGCGCGCAGTTCCAGCGCTTCCTCGATGCACGCCACGGCAAACCCGTCGGCTTGCGCCTCCAGCGCCTGGGCCACGGGCACCGCACCATGGCCGTAGGCATCGGCCTTGATCACGGCGAGGGCCTTGGCCCCGGTGACTTCTCGGGCCAATTGGTAGTTATGGCGCAGGGCTTGGAGGTCGATCAGGGCACGGGCTGGACGCATGGCGGCAGGCTTCTAGGCAGCAAAGTCAATAAAAAACCGGTGCCGACCAACAACGTCGGCACCGGGAGAGGGATGGTTGTTAAGGCAGCGCAGCCACGACAGACAGTTCTACCAGAATCTCGGGTTCGCACAGCTTGGCTTGCACCGTGGCGCGGGCCGGGGCGACGCCTTTAGGCAGCCACTTGTCCCATACCGCGTTCATCAAAGCGAAGTCGGCGTCGATGTCCTTCAGGTAGATCGTTACCGACAACAACCTGGACTTGTCGGTCCCGGCAAGGTCCAGCAAGCGCTCGATATTGACCAGGGTTTCACGGGTCTGCTGCTCAATCCCGGCGCTCATGTCGTCGCCGACCTGCCCTGCCAGGTACACGGTACCGCTGTGGACAACGATCTGGCTCATGCGCTCATTGGTGAGCTGGCGCTGGATTGACATGTTGTGCGGACTCCTGGTGGTTGCCATAACGGGAAATATCGAGGCCTGCGGCGCTGATCTGTGGCGTTTTTTTCGCCATCAGGTCGGCCAGCAAGCGACCGGAACCACAGGCCATGGTCCAACCGAGGGTACCGTGGCCTGTGTTCAGGAACAGGTTCTTGAACGGCGTGGCACCCACAATCGGTGTGCCGTCTGGGGTGGTCGGGCGCAGGCCGGTCCAGAAACTGGCTTGGGCCAGATCGCCGCCCTGAGGATAAAGGTCGTTGACGATCATCTCCAGGGTTTCACGTCGCCGCGGGTTCAGCGACAGGTCAAAACCGGCTATTTCAGCCATGCCACCGACGCGAATACGGTTGTCGAAACGGGTGATCGCGACTTTGTAGGTCTCATCGAGAATGGTCGAGGTCGGCGCCATTGCCGGGTTGGTGATCGGCACAGTCAGCGAATAACCCTTGAGCGGGTACACCGGCGCCTTGATCCCCAACGGCTTGAGCAGCTTGGGCGAGTAACTGCCGAGGGCCAGGACATAGCGGTCGGCAGTTTCCAGCTTGCCGTCGATCAACACGCCGTTGATGCGGTCGCCTGCGTAGTCCAGGCGCTGGATGTCTTGTTCGAAGCGAAATTCCACGCCCAGTTGTTTGCACATGTCGACCAGGCGCGTGGTGAACATCTGGCAATCGCCCGTCTGGTCGTTGGGCAGGCGCAGGGCCCCGGCGAGGATATCGGTGACGCTGGCCAGGGCTGGTTCAACCCGGGCAATGCCGGCGCGGTCGAGCAATTCGAACGGCACACCGGACTCTTTCAGCACGGCGATGTCCTTGGCGGCGCCATCGAGCTGGGCCTGGGTGCGGAACAGTTGGGTCGTCCCGAGGCTGCGGCCTTCGTAGGCAATGCCGGTCTCGGCGCGCAATTCGTCGAGGCAGTCGCGGCTGTACTCGGACAGGCGCACCATGCGTTCCTTGTTCACCGCATAGCGGCTGGCCGTGCAGTTGCGCAGCATCTGCGCCATCCACAGGTATTGATCGATATCGGCGGTAGCCTTGATCGCCAGCGGCGCGTGGCGTTGCAGCAGCCACTTGATCGCTTTGAGTGGCACACCCGGCGCGGCCCATGGCGAAGCGTAGCCTGGGGACACCTGACCGGCGTTGGCGAAACTGGTTTCCATGGCAGCGGCAGGCTGACGATCGACCACCACGACGTCGAAACCGGCCCGCGCCAAATAGTAGGCGCTGGTCACCCCAATGACGCCGCTACCCAAGACCAGAACGCGCATTTTTATATCCTCATCGCGGGCTTGGCCGCTGACGTGTGTTATTCGAGCAATGATGAGCGCAGTGTAAAAAACAATCGGCAGTGCATTTCACTATATAAATGCCTATATTTGGCGACAATTCTTGGCAAAAACCCTTTTGACAGAGGCGTATCCCCTATGCGTACCAACACCCAGACCAAGCGGGAGCTGGACAAGATCGACCGCAATATCCTGCGCATCCTGCAAACCGACGGGCGCATCTCGTTCACGGAGCTGGGGGAAAAGGTCGGGCTGTCCACCACGCCCTGCACCGAGCGCGTGCGGCGCCTGGAGCGCGAAGGGATCATCATGGGCTACAACGCACGGCTCAATCCCCAGCATTTGAAGGGCAGTTTGCTGGTATTTGTCGAGATCAGCCTGGATTACAAGTCGGGTGACACCTTTGAAGAATTCCGCCGAGCCGTGCTGAAACTGCCTCACGTGCTGGAGTGCCATCTAGTGTCGGGTGATTTCGACTACCTGGTGAAAGCGCGGATTTCCGAGATGGCTTCGTACCGCAAATTGCTGGGCGATATCCTGCTCAAACTCCCCCATGTGCGCGAATCCAAGAGCTATATCGTGATGGAAGAGGTGAAGGAGAGCCTGAACCTGCCGATCCCGGACTGACTCACTGACACAACACGGTCAACTGTGGGAGCTGGCTTGCCTGCGATAGCGTCGGCTCAGAGGCATAGGTGCTAGCTGACCCACCGCTATCGCAGGCAAGCCAGCTCCCACAGTTTTAACCGAGTACATCCGCTAGACCAACACCTGCCGGGTGCTCGCCATGTACTCATGAATCTGCTTCTCCACCCGCGGATGAATCAGCTCGACCGGCCGGCGACCATTAGGGCACGGCAAGGTCTTGGTGGTGCCGAACAGGCGACAGATCAGCGGCCGCTCGTCATACACCGTGCAGCCCTTGGGTCCCAGGTGCACGCAGTTCAGCTCGTCCATCGCCGCCTCTTGCTCGGCGGCGGTCTTGCGCGGCAGGCGCGACATTTCTTCGGGTGAAGTGGTCACCGGCCCGCAGCAGTCGTGGCAACCGGGGACGCACTCAAACGATGGAATCTGGCGACGCAGCGCGCTGATTTTCTGACTGTTGCAACTCATCGAAACCCATACCGAACGGCAAATAGACGTGGATTCTGACGCAAAACGCCCCGCGCAGACAGCGTCGTGCGACCACTGTATCCTGCGTCAAATTTTCCAGACAGGGAGGTTCCCCATGACCGCCAGCGCCCGGCACACCGCTTCCTACTACGCCGCCAGCAGCGTGCCGCAACCGGATTACCCGACGTTGACGGGTGAGGTAAACGCCGATGTCTGTGTGATCGGCGGGGGTTTCTCCGGTCTTAACACCGCCCTGGAATTGGCCGAGCGCGGCTTTCGCGTGGTGTTGCTGGAAGCGCGCAAGATCGGCTGGGGTGCCAGCGGGCGCAATGGCGGCCAGTTGATTCGCGGGGTCGGCCACGGACTGGATCAGTTCACCCAGGTGATCGGCAGCGACGGCGTGCGCCAGATGAAGCTGATGGGCCTGGAAGCCGTGGAGATCGTGCGCGAGCGTGTGGAGCGCTTCCAGATCCCCTGTGACCTGACCTGGGGCTACTGCGACCTGGCCAACAAACCCCGCGACCTGCAGGGCCTGGCCGAGGATGCCGAAGAGCTGCACAGCCTGGGTTACCGCCACGAAGTGCGCCTGTTGCAAGCCAGCGAGATGGGCACGGTCATCGGCTCCGATCGCTACGTAGGCGGCATGATCGACATGGGTTCCGGCCACCTGCACCCGCTGAACCTGGCACTGGGTGAGGCCGCCGTTGCCCAGCAGTTGGGCGTGGCGCTGTACGAGCAATCCCAAGTGACCCGCATCGACTACGGCCCTGAGGTCAAGGTGCATACCGCCCAAGGCACAGTGCGCGCCAAGACCCTGGTACTGGCCTGCAACGCCTACCTGAACGGACTCAACCCGCAACTGAGCGGCAAGGTGCTGCCCGCCGGCAGCTACATCATTGCCACGGAGCCCTTGAGCGAAGCACAAGCCACCAGCCTGTTGCCGCAGAACATGGCCGTGTGTGACCAACGCGTGACGGTGGATTACTTCCGCCTGTCCGCCGACCATCGCCTGTTGTTCGGCGGCGCCTGCCACTATTCCGGACGCGACCCCAAGGATATCGGCACCTATATGCGACCGAAAATGTTGCAGGTATTCCCGCAACTGGCCGACGTGAAGATCGACTACCAGTGGGGCGGCATGATCGGCATCGGCGCCAACCGCCTGCCGCAGATTGGCCGCCTGGCCGATCAACCCAACGTGTATTACGCCCAGGCCTATGCCGGCCATGGCCTCAACGCCACGCACCTGGCGGGCAAGCTGTTGGCCGAGGCCATCAGCGGCCAGCAACAGGGGCGCTTCGATCTGTTCGCCCAAGTGCCACACATCACCTTCCCCGGCGGCAAACACCTGCGTTCGCCGCTGCTGGCCCTGGGAATGCT
The DNA here is from genome assembly GCF_021606625.1 of Pseudomonas sp. PA-4-8C. Taxonomy (NCBI): domain Bacteria; kingdom Pseudomonadati; phylum Pseudomonadota; class Gammaproteobacteria; order Pseudomonadales; family Pseudomonadaceae; genus Pseudomonas; species Pseudomonas sp. PA-4-8C. The sequence goes on along the minus strand of NZ_WKCD01000031.1, from coordinate 23,493 downwards.
GTGGCACCGCCTCAAAGAACTGCTCTGATCAATCGCGCCAGAAGGGTTTCAAACCCTCACGGCGCGCCTGCTCGGCGGTCAGCCCGATGTCGCGTAACTGCTCGCGGCTCAGGTCCAGCAGGGCCTTGCGCGTATGACGACGGCGCCAGAACAGACTCCAGCGGCCAGGCGCCTGGGCAGTGAGCACCGGCTCCTGCCCCGCTTCCAGTTCCTGACTGCGTAACGCCAGCCGTACATCGCTCATGCCGCTCATTTGACTGCCCCTCATTGGCCCGTTGCCTTGAGTGATCAGCATGCGTGGGCGGCCAGAACCATGACAGATTCAGCCAACTTTTATTAAACCCATACAGAGACTGCCGCTGCGTGGCTGAATCCTGTATTTTCCCTCTATCTGTACTGGTCCCTCGGGAGCGAGCACCATGACCCTTTACGTCAACCTCGCCGAATTGCTCGGCACCCGCATTGAACAGGGCTTTTATCGTCCGGGCGATCGACTGCCCTCGGTGCGGGCCTTGAGTGTGGAACATGGGGTAAGCCTGAGCACCGTGCAGCAGGCATATCGGTTGCTCGAAGACAACGGCCTGGCGATGCCCAAGCCCAAGTCAGGCTATTTTGTTCCGGTGGGCCGTGAACTGCCGGCGCTGCCCGAGATAGGCCGCCCGGCCCAACGCCCAGTGGAAATCTCCCAGTGGGACCTGGTGCTGGAACTGATTCGTGCGGTGCCGCGCAAAGACGTCATACAGATGGGCCGCGGCATGCCGGATGTATTGTCGCCCACCTTGAAGCCGTTGCTGCGTAGCCTCGCCCGTGTCAGCCGCCGCCAAGACCTGCCGGGGCTGTATTACGACAATATCCTTGGCTGTATGGAGTTGCGTGAGCAAATCGCCCGGCTGTCATTGGACTCCGGTTGCCAACTGAGCGCCGAAGACATCGTGATCACCACCGGTTGCCACGAAGCCCTCTCCGCCAGCATTCACGCCATCTGTGAGCCCGGCGATATCGTTGCGGTGGATTCGCCCAGCTTCCACGGCGCCATGCAGACCCTCAAGGGCCTGGGCATGAAAGCCCTGGAAATCCCCACCGACCCGCTCACTGGCATCAGCCTCGAAGCCCTGGAACTGGCGCTGGAACAGTGGCCGATCAAAGTCATCCAGCTCACCCCAAACTGCAACAACCCCTTGGGCTACATCATGCCGGAAGCGCGCAAACGCGCCTTGCTGACCCTGGCCCAGCGCTTTGACGTGGCGATTATCGAAGACGATGTGTATGGCGAACTGGCCTACAGCTACCCACGCCCGCGCACCATCAAATCCTTCGATGAAGACGGCCGTGTGCTGCTGTGCAGCTCGTTCTCCAAAACCCTGGCGCCCGGCCTGCGCATTGGTTGGGTCGCACCGGGACGCTACCTGGAACGGGTGCTGCACATGAAATACATCAGCACCGGCTCTACGGCCACACAGCCGCAGATCGCCATTGCCGAATTCCTCAAAGGCGGGCATTTCGAGCCGCATTTACGCAGGATGCGCACCCAATACCAACGTAATCGCGACTTGATGCTTGATTGGGTCAGCCGCTATTTCCCCGCTGGCACGCGCGCCAGCCGGCCCCAGGGCAGCTTCATGCTGTGGATCGAACTGCCTGAAGGGTTCGACACCTTGAAGCTCAACCGCGTGCTGGTAGAACAAGGCGTACAGGTGGCGGTAGGCAGTATTTTTTCTGCCTCCGGCAAATACCGTAATTGCTTGCGCATGAACTACGCTGCCAAGCCAACGGCGCAGATTGAAGAGGCCGTGCGCAAGGTGGGGGCGGCCGCAGGCAAGATGCTGGAAGAGACGGCGGACTGACCTTTCCCGAGCAATTGCCGTCATATGCCACAACCGCCCTGACCTGGAAGCAGTTTCCTTGATGATTCGACGGCTTTTACCGTTTTGCCTGCTAGGCGCCCTGGCCCTGGGCGGCTGTGCCACGGTCGACACCCCGCGCATCCCCAGCGATGCCCTGCCGGCGAAGGACTCCTCGTTCGGTCGCTCGATCCAGGCCCAGGCCGCCCCCTACCAAGGGCGCTCGGGCTTCCGGTTGCTGCCCAACAGCAGTGAAGCCTTCATGGCGCGCGCCGAGTTGATCCGCAACGCCCAGACCAGCCTCGACTTGCAGTACTACATCGTGCACGACGGCATCAGCACACGCATGCTTGTGGACGAACTGCTCAAGGCCGCCGACCGCGGGGTGCGCGTGCGCATTCTGCTGGACGACACCACTAGCGATGGCCTCGACCAGATCATCGCCACCCTCGCCGCCCATCCCAAGGTGCAGATACGCCTGTTCAACCCCTTGCACCTGGGGCGCAGCACCGGCGTTACGCGCGCCATGGGCCGGGTATTCAACCTGTCACTGCAACACCGGCGCATGCATAACAAACTGTGGCTGGCCGATAACAGCGTGGCCATCGTGGGCGGGCGCAACCTGGGCGACGAGTATTTCGACGCCGAACCGAGCCTGAATTTCACCGACATCGACATGCTCAGCGTGGGGCCGGTGGCCGAGCAATTGGGTCACAGCTTCGACCAGTACTGGAACAGCGCCCTGAGCAAGCCAATCGATGACTTCGTCTCGAACAAACCCTCCAAAGTCGACCTCGCCGTCGCCCGTGGGCGCCTTGAGGCCTCACTGGCCCAGTCCCGCCAGCAGAACCACGCGCTGTATAACCGCCTGCGCACGTACCAGACCCAGCCCCGCATGGACATCTGGCGCCGCGAGTTGATCTGGGCCTGGAACCAGGCGCTGTGGGACGCACCGAGCAAGGTACTGGCCAAGGCCGACCCCGACCCACGACTGCTGCTGACCACTCAGCTGGCGCCAGAGCTGGCGGGGGTCAGCCATGAGCTGATCATGATTTCGGCTTACTTCGTGCCGGGCCAACCTGGGCTGGTCTACCTCACAGGGCGCGCCGATGCGGGTGTTTCGGTGCGCCTGCTGACCAACGCCCTCGAAGCCACCGACGTGCCGGCTGTGCATGGCGGTTACGCACCGTATCGCAAAGCGTTGCTGGAGCACGGGGTGAAGCTCTATGAACTGCGCAGGCAACCCGGCGACCCCAGCGCAAGCAGCGGCCCGCATCTGTTTCAGCATGGCAGCTGGCGCGGCTCGGACTCGAGCCTGCACAGCAAGGCGATGATTTTTGATCGAGAAAAGTCGTTCATCGGCTCATTCAATTTCGACCCGCGCTCAGTGCTGTGGAACACCGAAGTCGGCGTACTGGTGGACAGCCCCGAACTGGCCGAACACGTACGCAACCTGGCGCTGGAAGGTATGGCGCCAGCGTTGAGCTATGAGGCCAAATTGCAAGACGGCCAGGTGGTATGGGTGACAGAAGACAACGGCCAGATGCACACCTTGACCCGCGAACCGGGCAGTTGGTGGCGGCGGTTCAACGCCTGGTTCGCCACCAGTGTTGGCCTGGAACGCATGCTCTAAAACCCCTGTAGGAGCGAGCTTGCTCGCGAAAAACGCCAACGATAACGCAGCGCATCTGGTTTAACGCGGCGCCCTCCGGTTTTTCGCGAGCAAGCTCGCTCCTACAATGGGTTGCATTTCGAGATCAGGCCGGCTGCGCGGCGCCGAATGCCCCCTGGCGCAGCAACAGCACTACCAACCCCAACGCCCCGGCCGCCATCAGCAGCGGCAGCGCATGCCCGCTGATCCACTGACTGCCCGCTCCTGCCACCAGCGGCCCGATCAGGCAGCCAATGCCCCACAGCTGCGCCACGTGAGCGTTGGCACGCACCAACGCATCGTCGCGGTAGCGCTCGCCAATCAAAATCAGCGACAAGGTAAACAAACCGCCGGCACTGGCGCCGAACAGCACCCACACCGGCCAGATCAGCAACGTGTGCATCAATAACGGCACCGCCAGGCTCGACGCCAGCAACAGCAGCGCACAGGCCAGGAACAAGGTCCGTCGCGGCAGGTAGTCGGCCAACGCGCCAATAGGCAATTGCAGCAACGCATCGCCCACCACCACCGTACTGACCATCGCCAAGGCGATCTCGGCGGTAAAACCCTGTTGCAGGCAGTACACCGGCAACAACGTCAGGATCATCGCTTCGAAGGCTGCGAACAACGCCACGGCCCAGGCAATCGCCGGCAGGCCCAGGCAAAAGCGCCACAGGTCGCCAAACGTCACGCTGAACGAATCCGCCGTCGGTGCCCCGGTACGTCCCAGCAACAGCAGCGGCGCCACCACCAAAAGGCCCGCGCCGACCCAGAAACCGTAGTCATGGTCGGTGCCAATCAGGCCCAGCAGCAACGGCCCCGAGAGCTGGCTCAAGGCATAGCTGCAGCCATACAGCGCCACCAGGCGGCCACGCCATTGCTCGACCACCAATTGGTTGATCCAGCTTTCGCCAAGGATGAAGACGATGGTCAGGATCACCCCGATCATCAGCCTGAGCACCAGCCACACCGGGTAACTGGGCAGGATCGCCAGCAAGCCGATGGACACCGCACCGGCCCACAGGCACAGGCGCATCAGGTTGGCAGTGCCGAGCCAGGACGCCATACGGCTGGAAACCTTGGCCCCCAGCAGCACGCCGAACGCCGGCATCGCCGCCATCACGCCAATGGCGAAACTGCCATACCCCCAGCCTTCAAGACGCAGGGACACCAACGGCATGCTGACACCCAGGGCCAGGCCAACGCTGAGTACCGAGGCCAGCACGGCGAAATAAGTCGCCCAACGCATTGCCACGCTCCTGTGGATAATTCTGGTTTGCAAAACGAACTGTAGGAGCGGACCTGTGCGGGAGCTGGCTTGCCTGCGATGCAGACGCCTCGGTGTGTCAGCCACACCTCGGAGATGCTATCGCAGGCAAGCCAGCTCCCACACAAGCTCGCTCCTACAGGAGGATCAGCAGTGTTGCTTAGAGCTTGATCCAGGTCGCTTTCAGCTCGGTGTACTTATCGAATGCATGCAGTGACTTGTCGCGGCCATTACCCGACTGCTTGAAACCACCGAACGGTGCGGTCATGTCGCCGCCGTCGTACTGGTTAACCCACACGCTGCCGGCACGCAGAGCCTTGGCCGTCAGGTGCGCCTTGGAGATATCCGCCGTCCACACCGCTGCGGCCAGGCCGTATTGGGTGTCGTTGGCGATGGCGATGGCTTCTTCGGCGCTGTCGAAGGTGATCACCGACAGGACTGGGCCAAAGATCTCTTCCTGGGCGATCTTCATGGCATTGGTCACGCCGTCGAAAATCGTCGGCTCGACGTAGGTGCCGCCGGACTCTTCCAGGGTGCGCTTGCCACCTGCGACCAGCTTGGCGCCGTCGGCGTGGCCGGCTTCAATGTACGAAAGCACGGTATTCATCTGCTGCGTATCCACCAAGGCACCCACAGTGGTGGCTGGGTCCAGTGGATTGCCGGGTTTCCAACCCTTGAGGGCTTCGATCACCAGCGGCAGGAAGGTGTCCTTGATCGAACGCTCGACCAGCAGGCGCGAACCGGCGGTGCAGACTTCGCCCTGGTTGAAGGCAATGGCACTGGCGGCGGATTCGGCGGCCGCTTGCAGGTTCGGCGCATCGGCAAACACGATGTTCGGGCTTTTGCCACCGGCTTCCAGCCAGACACGCTTCATGTTCGACTCACCGGAGCGGATCAACAGTTGCTTGGCGATCTTGGTGGAGCCCGTGAACACCAGGGTATCAACATCCATATGCACCGCCAGGGCGTTACCCACGGTGTGGCCATAGCCAGGCAGCACGTTGAACACGCCTTTAGGAATACCGGCCTCTACGGCCAGCGCGGCAATGCGGATGGCAGTCAGCGGGGATTTTTCGGACGGCTTCAGGATGACAGAGTTACCGGTGGACAGCGCCGGGCCGAGTTTCCAGCAGGCCATCATCAGCGGGAAGTTCCACGGCACGATGGCGCCAACGACACCCACGGGCTCGCGGGTCACCAAGCCCAGTTGATCGTGGGGCGTGGCGGCGACTTCGTCGTAGATCTTGTCGATCGCCTCGCCGCTCCAGCTCAGGGCTTGCGCCGCGCCGGGGACGTCGATGTTCAGGGAATCGCTGATGGGCTTGCCCATGTCCAGGGTTTCGAGCAGCGCCAGCTCTTCGGCATTGGCCTTGAGCAGCGCGGCGAAACGGATCATGACGGACTTGCGCTTGGCCGGCGCCAGGCGCGACCACACGCCGGAATTGAAAGTGGCACGCGCATTTTCCACGGCGCGCTGGGCGTCGCTGGCATCACAGCTGGCGACAGTGGCCAGCAAGCGCCCATCCACCGGGCTGATGCATTCGAAGGTGTCGCCGGAAACGGCGGCGGTGTACTCGCCATTGATATAGGCGCGGCCTTCGATCTTCAGAGCCTTGGCGCGTTGTTCCCAGTCGGCACGGGTCAGGGTGGTCATGCGAGTGTCCTCCTCTTATTGAATACAAGGGCCTGGGAGGTTTATCCCGGCGCCATCACAAATGCTTGCCCGACCAGCCTGCTGTTCGGCTCAAGGCAGCTGCCACCCTAAACCAGCGGCTGGGGATGTTTCAATATATTTGACATAACGGCGGCAAACGCCCTTGCGATGTTCATTTTAATAAACATAGACTTTGGGCTCTCCAACCGCAGGCCAGACGGGAAATGCACATGAGCATCCAGGACATCGTCGATTTCAGCCAAGCCAACACCGCCCCCGAACGTTACCGCCCTGCCGCCGAGAAAATCCTCAAGGGCGATCCCGAGCAGACACTCTACAACCACTACAACAGCCCATGCGGCCAGATGAACGCCGGCGTCTGGGAAGGTGAAGTGGGCCAGTGGAAGGTCAACTACACCGAGCATGAATACTGCGAGATCGTGCAAGGCGTGTCGGTGTTGCGCGATACCGAGGGAAATGCCAAGACCCTGCGGGCCGGCGACCGCTTTGTGATCCCTGCCGGCTTCAGCGGTACCTGGGAAGTGCTGGAAGCGTGCCGCAAGATCTACGTGGTGTTCGAAGAGAAAGCCTGATCATTGATTGATCGACAACGGGACGCTGAGCGTCCGAGACGGCATTCCCACGCAGAGCGTGGGAACGATCAGCAGAGCGTGGGAACGATCATCCCAGGCAAAAAAAAGCCCGCATCGTGAGATACGGGCTTTTTTTCACAAGGAAGAAAATCAATTACTTGATTTTGCCTTCTTTGTAGATCACGTGCTTGCGAACGCGCGGGTCGAACATTTTCTTTTCGAGCTTGTCCGGGGTAGTACGCTTGTTCTTGTCGGTAGTGTAGAAGTGACCAGTACCGGCGCTAGAGATCATTCGAATCAATTCACGCATGATAGAGCTCCTTAGATCTTGCCAGCGGCACGGATTTCGGCCAGCACGACAGTGATGCCACGCTTGTCGATAATACGCATGCCTTTAGCAGATACACGCAGGCGAACAAAACGTTTCTCTTCTTCAACCCAGAAGCGGTGATGCTGCAGGTTCGGCAGGAAACGACGACGGGTTTTGTTATTTGCGTGGGAAATGTTATTCCCAGTCACCGGACCCTTACCGGTAACTTGACAGACTCTCGACATGCCTCAGCCCTCTAAAACCACATGCCCAACCCGGCATGGGTTGGCCGCTTAATCTCTCAGTCATTTGGCGCCAGGCGCCGCGTTTCTTTAGGGTCTTACCGGCTACACCTACAGTGAAGGAACCGGGCCCCTAGAAAAGAGCGCTGCTTTATACCAGAAAGACCCCAGTGCAACAACAACCTGTGTATTTTTAGCAGCGTACATCTTGGCCACAAGTGCCTGAACCGCTGCCAGGAGGGGCCGCTGTAACAGCCGACCGATCGTCGCACAGAATGATTTACAACGCCTGCGGTCACAGGGAAGTGCACGGCGCAACACGCGCAGGCGCCATCAAAACAGCATTTGCGCCAAAAGCACAGGCAAAAATGGGCTAGTCATTTATCAATCAGACCTCTACGGTAGGCTTTTTCCAGACTGCACTCGCAGATGGGCCTTCGATCTGCACAGGAAACCGAATATGCGCCTCGCTGCCCTACCGCTATTGCTTGCCCCTCTCTTTATTGCGCCGATGGCCGTTGCGGCCACCAATTTGAGCGTTTGCACCGAGGCCAGCCCCGAAGGGTTCGATGTGGTGCAGTACAATTCGCTGACCACCACCAACGCCTCGGCCGATGTGCTGATGAACCGCCTGGTGGAATTCGACGCGGCCAGTGGCAAGTTGGTACCCAGCCTTGCAGACAGTTGGGAAGTGTCGCCCGATGGGCTCACGTACACCTTCAAGCTGCATCCCGATGTGAAATTCCATCGCACCAGCTATTTCAGCCCAAGCCGCACCCTGACCGCCGAAGACGTGCGCTTCAGCTTCGAGCGCATGCTCGACCCGGCCAACCCGTGGCACAAGATCGCCCAGAGCGGCTTTCCTCACGCCCAATCCCTGCAATTGCCTACACTGGTCAAGAAAATCGACGCCCTTGACCCGCTGACCGTGCGCTTTACCCTCGACCACGCCGACTCCACCTTCCTACCGGCGCTGAGCATGGGTTTTGCCTCGATCTACCCGGCCGAATATGCCGACAAACTGCTCAAGGCCGGTACACCCGAAAAGCTCAACAGCCAGCCCATCGGCACCGGCCCGTTTGTGTTCGTGCGTTTCCAGAAAGACGCCGTGGTGCGCTACAAGGCCAACCCGGACTACTTCGCCGGCAAACCGGCGGTGGATAACCTGATTTTCGCCATCACCCCGGACGCCAACGTACGCCTGCAGAAGCTGCACCGCGATGAATGCCAGATCGCCCTGTCGCCCAAGCCTCTGGATGTGGGCGAAGCCGAAAAGGACCCAGCACTCAAAGTCGAGAAAACCGCTGCGTTCATGACCGCATTCGTCGCCATCAACAGCCAGCACCCGCCGCTGGACAAGCCCGAAGTACGCCAGGCAATCAACCTGGCCTTTGATAAGGGCAGCTACCTCAAGGCCGTGTTCGAAGGCACCGCCGAAGCGGCCAACGGTGTCTACCCGCCGAATACCTGGAGCTATGCCAAAGAGTTGCCAGGCTACCCGCAGGACCTCGCCAAAGCCAAGGCGCTGCTGGGCCGCGCCGGGCTCAAGGACGGCTTCAAGACCACGATATGGACCCGCCCTACCGGCAGCCTGCTCAACCCCAACCCGAACCTCGGCGCCCAACTGTTGCAGGCTGACCTGGCCAAGGTTGGCATCCAGGCCGAGATTCGCGTGATCGAATGGGGCGAGTTGATCCGCCGCGCCAAGGCCGGCGAGCACGACTTGCTGTTCATGGGCTGGGCCGGCGACAACGGCGACCCGGATAACTTCCTGACGCCGCAGTTCTCCTGTGCCGCGGTAAAGTCCGGCACCAACTTCGCCCGCTATTGCGACCCCACTCTGGATAAGTTGATCAGTGCCGGCAAAACCACCAGCGAGCAAGGTGTGCGCAGCAAGCTGTATCAACAGGCCCAGGCGCAGATCCAGCAACAAGCGCTGTGGTTACCGCTGGCGCACCCAACGGCGTTTGCCTTGACCCGCAAGAACATCGATGGGTACCAGGTAAGCCCGTTCGGCCGCCAGGACTACTCGAAGGTCAGCCTCAAGCCCTAAGCCCCACCACCTGTAGGAGCGAGCTTGCTCGCGAAAATCGACAACGATGACGCGGCAAGCCTGACGCCCCGCGGGGTTCTCAGGTTTTTCGCGAGCAAGCTCGCTCCTACAGACAGAGGCGGGGTTATTACAGCCAACCGTATTCAGCCATCGACAACGGATCACCATCGCCCACGATGATGTGGTCCAGCACACGCACATCCACCACATCCAGCGCCTTTTGCAGCAATTTGGTCAATTTTCGATCAGCCGCGCTGGGCTCCGCGCTCCCCGACGGGTGGTTGTGACACAGGATCAACGCCGCCGCGTTGTACGCCAAGGCGCGCTTGACCACTTGTCGCGGATAGACAATCGCAGCGTCGATGGTGCCTTGGAACATGGCCTCGAACCCCAGCACCCGATGCTTGGAATCCAGGAACAGGCAACCGAAGATCTCATGGGGCTCATGGCGCAGCAGTGCCTTGAGGTACTCGCGCACGGCCAGCGGGCTTTCCAGCACCGAGTCAGCCCGCAAGCGCTCTGCCAGGTGGCGCCGGGACATTTCCAGCACCGCCTGCAGTTGAGCGAACTTCGCCGGGCCCAGCCCCAGATGCTGGCTAAACAGCGTCTGGCTGGCCTCCAGTAACGGGCGCAGGCCACCGAATTGCGCCAACAGATGGCGCGCCAGGTCGACCGCACTTCGGCCGGCAACCCCCGTACGCAAAAAGATCGCCAACAGTTCGGCATCGGACAGGCTTGCCGCGCCGCCTTCCAACAGCTTCTCCCGCGGACGCTCCGCCACGGGCCAATCACGAATACTCATCCCACCTCCCTGTATCTGCTCCGCTGTTGCCCGGCGGGCGCTGTGTTATCGTAGGGCCCTCTTTTTTGCCGGCGATTTCACCTGGGGAGGGGTCATCGCAGGCGTCACTGAACTGGCATCACTGAACTGGAAAGGCAAACCAATGCAGCGTCTGTATCGGAAACGCATCGTTCTCGGCGTCGGCGGCGGCATTGCCGCCTACAAGAGCGCAGAGTTGGTTCGCAGGCTCCTGGACCAGGGCGCCGAAGTGCGCGTGGTCATGACCCGTGGTGGTAGCGAGTTCATCACCCCGCTGACCATGCAGGCCCTGTCCGGCCACCCGGTTCACCTCGACCTGCTGGACCCGGCAGCAGAAGCCGCCATGGGCCATATCGAACTGGCCAAATGGGCCGACCTGGTGCTGATCGCCCCGGCCACCGCCGACCTGATCGCCCGTCTGGCCCAGGGCATTGCCGATGACCTGCTCACCACCCTGGTATTGGCCACCGACGCCACCGTCGCTATCGCACCGGCCATGAACCAGGCCATGTGGCGCGACCCGGCCACCCAGGCCAATACCCAACTCCTGCAAACCCGTGGCCTCAAGGTGTTCGGCCCGGCGTCCGGCAGCCAGGCCTGCGGCGACGTCGGCCTGGGCCGCATGCTCGAAGCCACGGACCTCGCGCAGTGCGCCGCCGAGTGCTTCCAGCACCTGGCCCTGACCGGCAAGCACGTGCTGATCACCGCCGGCCCAACCCAGGAAAACATCGACCCGGTGCGCTACATCACCAACCATAGCTCAGGAAAAATGGGCTTCGCGTTGGCAGAAGCTGCGGTCGAAGCAGGCGCACGCGTCACACTGATCACCGGCCCCGTGCATCTGCCCACCCCTGATCGCGTCACGCGAATCGACGTAGTCAGCGCTCGGGACATGTTGGCGGCCTGCGAAGCCGCCATCCCCTGCGACCTGTTTATCGCCTCGGCAGCGGTTGCGGATTACCGCCCGGAGGTCGTCGCCCCGCAGAAGCTCAAGAAAGACCCTACGAGCGGCGACGGCCTGCTCCTGCAAATGGTGCGTAACCCAGACATCCTGGCCACCATCGCTACCCGTCCAGACCGCCCGTTCAGCGTCGGCTTCGCTGCCGAGACCGAGCACCTGCTGGACTACGCCGCACGCAAACTGAAAGACAAAAACCTCGACCTGATCGTTGCCAATGATGTCGCCAACCCGAGCATCGGCTTCAACAGCGAGGAAAATGCGTGCAGCGTGATCGACCGCGAACTGCACGCCACCCTTTTCGCCCAGACCAGCAAGGGCAAGATTGCCCGCCAACTGATCTCTTTTATCGCCCAACGGCTGAACCAGGTTTAATCTCCATGCACGCTTTGCAAGCCAAGATCCTCGATCCACGCCTCGGCAACGAGTTCCCCCTGCCGGCCTACGCCACGCCGGGCTCCGCCGGCCTGGACCTGCGCGCCATGCTCAAGGAGGACACCGTCCTTGAGCCGGGCCAGACCATCCTGATTCCCACCGGCCTGTCGATCTATGTCGGCGATCCTGGCTTGGCGGCGCTGATCCTGCCGCGCTCCGGCCTGGGTCACAAACATGGCATCGTGCTCGGCAACCTGGTCGGCCTGATCGATTCGGACTACCAGGGCGAGTTGATGGTGTCGTGCTGGAACCGTGGCCAGACTGCTTTCAACATCGCCATCGGCGAGCGCATCGCCCAGTTGGTACTGGTGCCGGTGGTGCAGGCGCATTTTGAATTGGTGCAGGAATTTGACGAAACCCAACGCGGCGCAGGCGGTTTTGGGCATTCCGGCAGTCACTGACTAAGCTGAACGTGGCCGGACGCCATCGTCCGGCCACGCGCCACCGCCCGGCTTTTCAGGATGAAGAATGCGCGGAAATAATCATCGAGATTTCTCTAATGAAATCAAAGGACTACGTAAAAACAATGCTAAAGCCAGAGCGCCGATGGCATTTTTACACCACGAACTCTCTGCCGAAAACGCCGTCATACCCTTCAGTTTGAGCCTGCCGGCCAGCCACATCAGGCCAGCCTTGCCCCCTTTCAGATGGAGTTTCCCCCGCGATGAGTACCGCAGCCCGCGTAGCCCCGACCTTTCCCGACAGCATTTTTCGCGCCTATGACATCCGTGGCGTGGTCCCCAAGACCCTGACCGCCGAAACCGCCTACTGGATCGGCCGCGCCATCGGCTCCCAGAGCCTGGCCCAGGGCGAACCCAACGTTTCGGTAGGCCGTGACGGCCGCTTGTCCGGCCCGGAGTTGGTCGAGCAACTGATCCAGGGCCTGGCTGACAGCGGCTGCCACGTCAGCGACGTCGGTCTGGTACCAACCCCCGCGCTGTACTACGCCGCCAACGTACTGGCGGGCAAATCCGGGGTCATGCTTACCGGCAGCCACAATCCGTCGGACTACAACGGCTTCAAGATCGTCATCGCTGGCGACACCCTGGCCAATGAACAGATCCAGGCCCTGCACACCCGCCTGAAGACCAACGACTTGACCAGCGGCACCGGCAGCATCACCAAGGTCGATATCCTCCAGCGCTACTCCGATGAAATCACCCGCGACGTCAAGCTCGCCCGCCGCCTGAAAGTCGTGGTGGACTGCGGCAACGGCGCAGCGGGCGTGATTGCCCCGCAACTGCTCCAAGCCCTGAACTGCGAAGTGATCCCACTGTTCTGCGAAGTGGACGGCAACTTCCCCAACCATCACCCAGACCCAGGCAAGCCGGAAAACCTGGTGGACCTGATCGCCAAGGTCAAGGAAGTGGGCGCCGACGTCGGCCTGGCCTTCGATGGCGACGGCGACCGTGTAGGCGTGGTGACCGAAACCGGCGAGATCGTGTTTCCGGACCGCCTGCTGATGCTGTTTGCCCGTGACGTAGTGGCGCGCAACCCCAACGCCGAGATCATCTTCGACGTGAAATGCACTCGCCGCCTCACGCCATTGATCAAGGAATACGGCGGTCGCCCGCTAATGTGGAAGACCGGTCACTCGTTGATCAAAAAGAAAATGAAGGAAACCGGCGCGCTGTTGGCCGGCGAAATGAGCGGCCACGTGTTCTTCAAGGAGCGCTGGTTCGGGTTTGACGATGGTATTTACAGCGCCGCTCGTCTGCTGGAGATCCTCAGCAAGGAGAAATCCACGGCGCAAGAGCTGTTTCAGACCTTCCCGAATGATATTTCTACGCCTGAGATCAATATCCATGTGACCGAGGAGAGCAAATTCAGCATCATTGACGCATTGCACGATGCGCAATGGGGTGAAGGCGCCAACCTGACCACCATTGATGGTGTGCGAGTCGATTACGCCAAAGGCTGGGGCCTGGTTCGCGCGTCCAACACCACACCGGTGCTGGTCCTGCGTTTCGAGGCGGATACCGAAGCGGAGTTGCAGCGCATCAAGGACGTGTTCCACGCCCAGTTGAAACGTGTTGCCCCTGATCTCCAATTACCGTTCTGATTTTTTGCCCGGAGCCCTGAATGACCCTCGAACGCGAAGCCGCTGCCAACACCGCCAAGGTCCTGTCCGAAGCGTTGCCTTATATTCGACGCTACGTCGGCAAGACGCTGGTGATCAAGTACGGCGGCAATGCCATGGAAAGCGACGAGCTGAAAACCGGCTTTGCTCGCGACATCGTGCTGATGAAGGCCGTAGGGATCAACCCGGTGGTCGTTCACGGCGGCGGCCCGCAAATCGGCGACCTGCTCAAGCGCTTGTCGATCGAGAGTCACTTCATCGATGGCATGCGTGTCACTGACGCGCAAACCATGGACGTGGTGGAAATGGTCCTCGGCGGCCAGGTCAACAAAGACATCGTCAACCTGATCAACCGCCACGGCGGCAGCGCCATCGGCCTGACCGGCAAGGATGCGGAGCTGATCCGTGCGAAAAAGCTCACCGTTACCCGCAAGACACCTGAAATGACCCAGCCGGAAATCATCGACATCGGCCAGGTGGGTGAAGTGGTGGGCGTAAACACCGACCTGCTCAACCTGCTGGTCAAGGGTGACTTCATCCCGGTGATCGCGCCGATCGGCGTGGGCGCCAATGGCGAGTCGTACAACATCAACGCCGACCTGGTGGCGGGCAAAGTGGCAGAAGCGTTGAAGGCTGAAAAGCTGATGCTGCTGACCAACATCGCCGGCCTGATGGACAAGGAAGGCAAGGTACTGACCGGCTTGACCACCCAACAGGTGGACAACCTGATTGCCGACGGCACCATCTACGGCGGCATGCTGCCCAAGATCCGCTGCGCGCTGGAAGCGGTGCAAGGCGGCGTCGGCAGCTCGCTGATCATTGATGGCCGCGTGCCGAATGCGGTGCTGCTGGAAATCTTCACGGATACCGGTATGGGCACGCTGATCAGTAACCGCAAGCGTTCTTAATCGCCGCAAAGCAAAAGGCCCCGCTCAATTGAATTGAGCGGGGCCTTTTGTTTGTACACAGTTCAAATGTGGGAGCTGGCTTGCCTGCGATGACGGCAGTACATTCAAAAATGCACCGCCTGACACACCGCTATCGCGGGCAAGCCTGCTCCCACAGGGGTCAGTGTCAGACGCCGAACTGCTCGCGGTATGCACGCACAGCTGGCAAATGCTGCTTGAGCTGCGGGTCATCTTCCAGGAACTGCAACACCTGGTTCAACGACACGATGCTCACCACCGGAATGCCGAAATCACGCTCCACTTCCTGGATCGCCGACAATTCACCGTTGCCGCGCTCCTGGCGGTTCAAGGCGATCAGCACGCCAGCAGCCTTGGCGCCGTCCTGGGATGCGATGATCTGCATCACTTCACGGATCGCAGTGCCCGCGGTGATCACGTCATCGATGATCAGCACATCGCCGGTCAATGGCGCGCCGACCAGGCTCCCGCCTTCACCATGGGCCTTGGCTTCCTTACGGTTGAAACACCACGGCAAGTCCTGCCCGTGATGCTCCGCCAGGGCGACCGCCGTCGCCGCAGCCAGGGGAATACCCTTGTAGGCCGGGCCAAAGAGTACGTCGAAGGAAATACCGCTCTCAACGATGGCTGCCGCATAGAAACGGCCTAGCTGAGCCAGGGCCGAACCTGAGTTGAACAGGCCCGCATTGAAGAAGTACGGGCTGGTGCGCCCGGACTTGAGGGTGAACTCACCGAAGCGTAAAACGCCGCGATCGATGGCAAAACGAATGAAATCGCGCTGATACGCCTGCATGAAAAAAGCCTCAGATACCACGGATTTAGCTAATTGGGTGGACGGCGTGTATCATACACGCACGCGATTTTTGGGGCCATTTATGCGGATCATCAGTGTGAACGTTAATGGTATTCAGGCTGCAGTCGAGCGTGGTTTGCTCAGTTGGCTGCAAGCACAGAATGCCGACGTCATCTGCCTGCAGGACACCCGTGCCTCCGCCTTTGAACTGGACGACCCAGCCTTCCAACTGGATGGCTACTTCCTTTATGCCTGCGATGCCGAAGTGCCCACCCAAGGTGGCGTGGCTTTGTACTCGCGGTTGCAACCCAAGGCGGTCATCAGCGGCCTCGGCTTCGAGACAGCCGACCGCTACGGGCGTTACCTGCAAGCCGATTTCGACAAGGTCAGCATCGCGACCTTGCTGCTTCCTTCCGGGCAGAACGGCGATGAAGACTTGAACCAGAAATTCAAGCTAATGGACGATTTCGCCCGTTACTTGGATAAACAGCGACGCAAACGTCGCGAGTACATTTATTGTGGCTCGCTGTACGTGGCGCAACAGAAGCTGGATATCAAGAACTGGCGCGACAGCCAGCAATCCCCAGGTTTCCTGGCGCCGGAACGCGCCTGGATGGACGAGATTGTCGGCAACATGGGCTATGTCGATGCCCTGCGCGAAGTCAGCCGCGAAGGCGACCAGTACAGCTGGTGGCCGGATAACGAACAGGCTGAGATGCTCAACCTGGGCTGGCGTTTCGACTACCAGCTGCTGACCCCGGGCCTGCGCCGGTTCGTGCGCAGTGCACGCCTGCCGCGCCAGCCGCGCTTCTCGCAGCACGCGCCGCTGATCGTGGACTACGACTGGACATTGACCATCTGAGGTCATTCTCCAGGCACAAAAAAACCGACAGTGATGTCGGTTTTTTTGTGGCCGCTCGGTTACTTGACCAGGCGCCAGGTCCACGGATACCGGTAGGCAATGCCTTTGTTGGCCTTGATACCGGCGATGATCGTGAGTATCAACGCCCCGATCACCAGCACGGTCATCAGCAAGAAGCCGACCACCACGAAGCCCAGCAGCAGGCACACCAGCCAGGCGATCGCCACGGTGATCTGGAAATTCAGCGCCTCCTTGCCCTGGTCATCGACGAGCGGGTCCATGTCCTTCTTGAACTGCCACAGGATCAACGGCCCCAGCAAGCTGCCGAAGGGGAATACCAACCCCAGGAATGCCGCGAAATGACACAACATTGCCCACTGGCGTACTTCCTTGGACGGTGCCGGAACCGGCAACTGGCTGTCATTCATGGCGCTTCTCCTTGGGGCCGGCTCAGTCAGCCAGCGCGGCGTTCTGCAATTCAAAAATTTCGGTCATGCCCTTCTGGGCCAAGGCCAGCATGGCGTTCAGCTCAGCCGGCTGGAATGGCGCGCCTTCGGCAGTGCCCTGCACTTCAATGAAACCACCGGTGCTGGTCATGACCACGTTGAGGTCGGTCTCGGCGGCCGAGTCTTCCAGGTAGTCCAGGTCCAGCACAGGCTCGCCCTGGTACATGCCAACCGACACAGCGGCGATCATCTGCTTGAGCGGGTCACCCGCTTTCAGGCCGCCACGCTTCTTGATCACTTTCAAAGCGTCAACCAGGGCCACCATGGCGCCGGTAATGGATGCCGTGCGGGTACCGCCGTCAGCCTGGATCACGTCGCAGTCAACATAGAGGGTGACGTCACCCAGCTTGGACATATCCAAAGCGGCACGCAGGGAACGACCGATCAAGCGCTGGATTTCCAGGGTGCGCCCGCCTTGCTTGCCACGGCTGGCTTCACGCTGGTTACGCTCGCCAGTGGCGCGCGGCAGCATGCCGTATTCAGCGGTCAACCAACCCTGGCCCTGGCCCTTGAGGAAGCGCGGCACGCCGTTTTCGACGCTGACAGTGCAGATGACCTTGGTATCGCCAAACTCGACCAGTACAGATCCCTCGGCGTGTTTGGTGTAGTTGCGGGTGATGCGGATCGAGCGGAGCTGATCGGCAGCGCGACCACTTGGACGTTTCATAGGGGATACCTGTACTGAGGACGAAAAACTGCCGAGCATTATAGAGCCGCAAGCCGGTTCGAGGCACTTCTAAAAAATCCGGTTACTAATGCCCGTGTTTGGGTGCCCCCTCCCACTGCGCTACAATCCTGCGCCTCCAGACGGTAGGAGCGAGCTTGCTCGCGAAAAACGTCAACGATTACGGGGCCTTCCTGATTCAACGCGGTGCCCTTGCGTTCTTCGCCAGCCAGCTCGCTCCTACAGGTCGGCCTGGTCAATTTCTATTTATCCAACGCGAGGTACCTCCATGGTGCACAGCATGACCGCCTTCGCCCGTGTCGAAAAAGCCGGGGCCCAAGGCACCCTCAGCTGGGAACTGCGCTCGGTCAACAGCCGTTACCTGGAGCCGCACCTGCGCCTGCCAGAGTCGTTCCGCGACCTCGAAGGAGCGGTGCGTGAAGCGCTGCGCCAGGGGATCTCCCGTGGCAAGCTGGAATGCACCTTGCGCTTTACCGAAGAAACCACCGGCAAGCCGCTGCAGGTTGACCGCGACCGCGCCGCCCAACTGGTGGCCGCGGCCGAAACCATCGCTGGACTGATCAAGCAGCCGGCCGCATTGAACCCTCTGGAAGTATTGGCCTGGCCCGGCGTGCTGGTGGCCGACGCGGCCGACCCGCAGGCCCTGAATGCCGAAGCCCTCGCCCTGTTCAACCAGGGCCTGAAGGAACTCAAGGCCGGCCGCGAGCGCGAAGGCGCCGAGCTGGCGCGCCTGATCAACGAGCGGCTGACGTCGATCGAAGCCGACGTGGTGACCCTGCGCGAACTGGTACCGCAGATGCTCGCCACCCAGCGCCAGAAGGTCCTCGACCGCTTTACCGACATGAAAGCCGACCTCGACCCGACGCGCCTGGAACAGGAAATGGTCCTGCTCGCGCAGAAGAGCGACGTGGCCGAAGAACTCGACCGCCTGAGCACCCATATCCTTGAAGTGCGCCGCGTACTCAAGTCGGGCGGTGCCGCCGGTCGGCGCCTGGACTTCCTGATGCAGGAACTCAACCGCGAAGCCAATACACTGGGCTCCAAGGCGTTCGACCCGCGCAACACCACGGCGGCGGTCAACCTCAAAGTGTTGATCGAGCAAATGCGCGAACAAGTACAGAATATTGAGTAAGGCACCCTCCATGACCCACAGCACCGGCACCCTTTACATCATTTCCGCCCCTTCGGGCGCGGGCAAGAGCAGCCTGGTCAAGGCCTTGACCGACGCCGACGAGCAGATCCGCATTTCGGTCTCCCACACCACCCGCGCCATGCGCCCGGGCGAGGTAGACGGCGTGCACTATCACTTCGTCGAGCGTACCGAGTTCGTCAAGATGATCGAACACGGTGACTTCCTCGAGCGCGCCGAAGTGTTCGGCAATCTCTATGGCACCTCGCAAAGCCACCTGCAGCAGACCCTGGACGAAGGCCACGACCTGATCCTGGAAATCGACTGGCAGGGCGCCGAACAAGTGCGCCAACTGATGCCCAAGGCTCGCTCCATCTTCATCCTGCCGCCCTCGCTCCAAGCCCTGCACCAGCGCCTGACCAACCGCGGCCAGGACAGCGACGAGATCATCGAGGGGCGCATGCGTGAGGCCGTCAGCGAAATGAGCCACTACGTCGACTACGACTACCTGATCATCAATGATGACTTTGCCCACGCACTGGACGATTTGAAGGCGATTTTCCGCGCCAACCAACTGCAGCAAAAGCGCCAACAGCAACGTTTCGGCAAATTACTCGCCGAATTGCTCGGCTGATTGGCTCTTCCCAAAACAGCTGCAAGGGCCTTACATTGGCACTTGTAGCGGTTTTGCGAAGGCCTGCCAAAAATCAGCGCTTCCCTAAACGCTGGTGATTTTTTAAACTGCTCAGTCCGCTCGCCCAACCGGGCAGCGCGCATCTTGCATTCGCTCCGAGGAATACCATGGCCCGCGTAACCGTTGAAGACTGCCTAGAACACGTGGATAACCGCTTTGAGCTGGTCATGCTCTCTACCAAGCGTGCCCGTCAACTGGCCACTGGCGGCAAAGAGCCCCTGGTCCAGTGGGAAAACGACAAGCCTACCGTTGTAGCCCTGCGTGAAATCGCTGAAGGCCTGATGAGCTACGAGTTCATCGCCAACGCCGAAATCGTTGAAGACGAACCGCTGTTTGCAGCGTTCGAAGGCGAGTCCAACGAGGACGTCTAAGCCTATGCCTGGTCGACGTAGCACGGCGCGGGGTCACAGCCATCGGCAGGAGTTCACACTTTGCCGAGCATAGACGCCCTCGCCGATCGCTTATCGGCCTACCTCGGCGCCGACCAGGTCAACCTGGTTCGCCGAGCGTATTTCTACGCCGAACAAGCCCACGACGGCCAACGCCGCCGTAGCTGCGAGGCGTATGTCACCCATCCTCTTGCGGTGGCCAATATTCTTGCCGACATGCACATGGACCATCAGAGCCTGATGGCCGCGATGCTGCATGACGTGATCGAAGACACCGGCATTGCCAAGGAAGCGCTCAGTGCGCAATTTGGCGAAACCGTGGCCGAACTGGTCGATGGGGTCAGCAAGCTGACCCAGATGAACTTCGAGACCAAGGCCGAAGCCCAGGCGGAAAACTTCCAGAAAATGGCCATGGCCATGGCCCGAGACATTCGGGTGATCCTGGTCAAGCTGGCCGACCGGCTGCACAACATGCGCACGCTGGAAGTGCTGTCCGGCGAAAAACGCCGGCGCATCGCCAAGGAAACCCTGGAAATCTATGCGCCCATCGCCAACCGGCTGGGCATGCACGCCATTCGTATCGAATTCGAAGACCTTGGCTTTAAAGCCATGCACCCCATGCGCTCGGCGCGCATCTACCAGGCGGTCAAGCGCGCACGGGGCAACCGCAAGGAAATCGTCAACAAGATCGAAGAGTCCCTGAGCCATTGCCTGGCGATCGACGAGATCGAGGGCGAGGTCAGCGGCCGGCAGAAGCACATCTATGGCATCTACAAGAAGATGCGCGGCAAGCGTCGCGCCTTCAACGAGATCATGGATGTGTATGCGTTCCGGATCATCGTCGACAAGGTCGATACCTGCTACCGCGTACTAGGCGCTGTACATAATTTGTACAAGCCCCTGCCGGGCCGCTTCAAGGATTACATCGCAATTCCCAAGGCCAACGGCTACCAGTCGCTGCATACCACCCTGTTTGGCATGCACGGCGTGCCGATCGAGATCCAGATCCGCACCCGCGAAATGGAAGAGATGGCCAACAACGGCATCGCCGCCCACTGGCTGTACAAATCCAGCGGCGACGAGCAGCCCAAAGGCACCCATGCCCGTGCGCGCCAATGGGTCAAGGGCGTGCTGGAAATGCAACAACGTGCCGGCAACTCCCTGGAATTTATCGAAAGCGTGAAGATCGACCTGTTCCCGGACGAGGTCTACGTGTTCACGCCTAAAGGTCGGATCATGGAGCTGCCTAAAGGCTCCACGGCGGTCGACTTTGCCTACGCAGTGCACACCGATGTCGGCAACAGCTGCATCGCCTGTCGCATCAACCGGCGCCTGGCCCCGCTGTCCGAACCGCTGCAAAGCGGTTCCACGGTGGAGATCGTCAGCGCACCGGGCGCTCGCCCGAACCCGGCCTGGCTCAACTTTGTGGTCACCGGCAAGGCACGTACGCATATTCGCCACGCGCTGAAATTGCAGCGCCGCTCCGAGTCCATCAGCCTGGGCGAACGCCTGCTGAACAAGGTACTCAACGGCTTCGACAGCGCCCTGGACAAGATCCCGCAAGAGCGCGTGCAAGCGATGCTCCACGAGTACCGCCAGGAAACCATCGAAGACCTGCTGGAAGACATCGGTCTGGGCAACCGCATGGCCTACGTGGTTGCGCGCCGCCTGCTGGGCGAAGGCGAACAGCTGCCGAGCCCGGAAGGCCCGCTGGCGATTCGCGGCACCGAGGGCCTGGTGCTCAGCTACGCCAAATGTTGCACGCCGATCCCGGGCGACCCGATTGTCGGCCACTTGTCCGCAGGCAAAGGCATGGTGGTGCACCTGGACAACTGCCGCAACATCACCGAAATCCGCCACAACCCGGAAAAATGCATCCAGCTCTCGTGGGCCAAGGATGTCACCGGCGAATTCAACGTCGAGCTGCGGGTGGAGCTGGAACACCAGCGCGGCCTGATCGCCCTGCTGGCCAGCAGCGTCAACGCCGCCGACGGTAATATCGAGAAAATCAGCATGGACGAACGCGATGGTCGCATCAGCGTGGTCCAACTGGTGGTCAGCGTGCACGACCGCGTGCACCTGGCCCGCGTGATCAAAAAGTTGCGCGCCTTGACCGGTGTGATCCGCATCACCCGCATGCGTGCATAACCGATCCATTACAAGGAGTCATTCATGACCAAGACAGTTATCACCAGCGATAAAGCTCCAGCTGCCATCGGCACTTATTCCCAGGCGATCAAGGCGGGCAACACCGTCTACATGTCCGGCCAGATCCCGCTGGACCCAAAGACCATGGAACTGGTTGAAGGCTTCGAAGCCCAGACCGTACAGGTCTTTGAAAACCTCAAGTCCGTGGCTGAAGCTGCCGGCGGTTCGTTCAAGGACATCGTCAAGCTGAACATCTTCCTCACTGACCTCAGCCACTTCGCCAAGGTCAACGAGATCATGGGCAAGTACTTCGAACAACCTTACCCAGCCCGCGCCGCCATCGGCGTTGCCGCCTTGCCAAAGGGCGCACAGGTTGAGATGGACGCCATTCTGGTCATCGAATAAAACACCCGGCGCAGCCCCAACAGGCTGCGCCGACTTCGTTTCAGAAGGATTTCGTAATGCGCAAAGCGCTTGTAGCCTCCTCGTTGCTCGCCCTGTTGCTCGGCGGCTGCGCCAGCAACCCCGCCGACCTGGATGTGAGCGGCACCTGGATCAACCAGGCCGCCATCGACGCGGCAGCCAAGGGCGGCCCTTTGCGTGAAGCCCTGCAATCCTATGGCCCCAACCTTGAGTGGGAGGTCAACACCAAGGCCTTGCAGGCGCGCTACTACAACGGTTTTGAAGTGGCGGAAGGCAAGCTGTCGGGTGAAAAACCCGGCGCGTGGAACGTGGACTTCTATGGCAGCTCTGCCACCGAACTCAAACGCAAAGGCAAGCAACTGCTGCAAGTGGCCAACGACAATGAGCCCGAGCAGCTGTTTGCCCGCGCCAAAGACCCGGCCCCAGAAGGCGCGCCACTGGGCGCCAACTTCGAACGCGCACTTTACGCGGCCTACATGGGCGGCGACTGGAAGATCAGCGACGGCACCGGCAGCGGCGCCACGGTGCAGTTCCAGGCTGACGGCAAGGTCGCCGGCCTGCCGGGGGTTGATCGTTATTCACTCTGCCTGGCAGGCGACTGCGCCTCCATGAGCGGCGGCTATGACAGCATCTGGCTGCAACTGAACGGCCAGGGCAACCCTTGGATCTTCGCGCGCAAGGGTGAGCAACTGGAGATCTTCCAGGCGATCAATACCGCGCAGGCCGATGAAGTGCCTTCGTTTACGCCAGGCCCGCGCCAATGGCTGCTTGAAAAGTAATAAAAGCCTCACCTGAATCAAAATGTGGGGGCTGGCTTGCTTGCGATGACCATAGATATCTACACAACTCTGTAGCGTTCAACGGTAACCACGATGCGAAGCGAGCCGCTCTTGATCTGCTTTTGATTTCAGGCGCCCCGTTAAACCACGCTGGCCGGAATTCGACAGGGATTTGGGGGGTAAACCGGCAGGGATGCCGGTTTAGCCGCCCCGCGCCATGGATGGCGCGTGGCGGCGGCCCCCCAAATCACTGGC
>NZ_WKCD01000309.1:0-6265 GCF_021606625.1 Pseudomonas sp. PA-4-8C | reverse complement strand
GTCGTTACGTGCGCCGGGGCGATCAATGGCGGTGCCTTCTGAGAGAATCAGCCCGACGTCGTGTTCGGCACGTCGGCGATAATAGGCGGCGACGTTTTCTTCCGGTACACCGGTGGGGGAAAACGAACGGGTCATGGGTGCCATGACGATGCGATTTTTCAGGGCCAGGGATTTCAGCGCAAATGGCTGAAACAAAGCATCCAGATTCGTAACACTCATTGCCAGAGACTCCATTTGAAATGAGTCTTGATAGTATATTGTGTATACCTAATATCAATTAGGCACTTTAAAGCTATCAGGTATCCCAGAGGAAACCACATGCTCGATCATGACCCGGCGCTGACTCAAGACGGTACGGTGCCCAAGGTATTCAAAGCCGATTGCTCCAGCCGATTATTGCTTGATCAGATCACCGACAAGTGGTCGGTGCTGATACTGGGCTCTTTGTGCGAAAAACCGCTGCGTTTCAATGAAATCAGGCGTCGCCTGGACGGCATCACGCAAAAAGCCCTGACCCAGAGCCTGCGCCGTCTTGAACGCAGTGGCATCCTGGCGCGCCGGGTCATCCCGTCTTCACAGGTGGCGGTGGAGTACAGCATTACGCCGCTGGGGGGGACGCTGGAAGAGCCGTTCAAGGCGCTTTACGCCTGGACGCTCAGCCATTCGGAAGCGGTGCTGCAGGCGCAGGCGGCGTTCGATGCGCGCACCGACGACGCCTAGCCGTTGCAGCTTTACTTGCGGTCCAGCCACACCGTTTGTGCGTTGCAGAACTCGCGTACACCGAAGTGCGACAGCTCGCGGCCGAACCCGCTCTTCTTCACACCACCAAACGCCACCCGCGGGTCTGACACGCTGAACGCGTTGACAAAGACCCCGCCGGTTTCCAACTGATCGGCAATCGCCCGCGCCTTTGCCGCGTCGCGGGTGAAGATGCTCGCGGTCAGGCCAAACTCGCTGTCATTGGCCAGCGCCACGGCGTGCTCGGCGTCGCGAGCGGTGATGATCGAGGCCACGGGGCCGAACAGTTCCTGTTTGAACGACGTCATTTGATCGGTGACGTCAGCCAGAACGGTCGGTTCGTAGTAATTGCCCGCGCCCGCAACTTTATGGCCACCCAGCAGCAGCGTGGCGCCTTCTTCCAGGGTCGCCTGGACCTGGCCGTGCAGTTCGTCACGCAGATCAAAGCGCGCCATGGGGCCGATATAGGTGGCGGTTGAGGTGGGCTCGCCCATCACCAGGGCGCGGCTGGCTTCAAGGAACTTGGCGGTGAAGGCTTCAACCACGCCCGCTTCGATGATCAAGCGCTTGGCGGCGGCGCAGACCTGGCCGCTGTTCTGGAAACGGCCGATCACGGCGGCTTGCACAGCGGCGTCGAGGTCGGCGTCGTTGAGTACGATAAACGGGTCGGAGCCACCCAGTTCCAGCACGCATTTCTTCAACGCGGCCCCGGCTTGTGAGCCGATGGCGATGCCAGCGCGCACGCTGCCGGTGAGGGTCACAGCGGCGATGCGCGGGTCGGCGATGGCCGTAGATACACCGTCCTGGGTCACGTTGATCACTTCGAATACGCCTTCAGCGAAACCGGCTTTACGCAGCGCCTGCTGGATCAGATACGCGCTGCCCATCACATTGGGCGCATGCTTGAGTACGTAGGTGTTGCCGGCAAGCAGGGTCGGCACGGCGCCGCGCAGCACTTGCCACACCGGGAAATTCCACGGCATCACCGCGAGGATAGGGCCCAGTGGGCGGTATTCGATTCGGGCGCTGCCGTTGTCCACCAGGGTGGGTTCCGGGGCGAGCATGGCCGGGCCGTGGGCGGCGTACCACTCGCTCAGTTGCGCGCACTTTTCGATCTCGGCGCGGGCCTGGGCGATGGGTTTGCCCATTTCCAGGGTGATCATTTGCGCCATGTCTTCAGCTTGCTCACGCAGGGCGACAGCCAGGGCCAGCAGGTATTCGGCGCGCTGGCTCACGGGCGTGCGGCGCCAGGTTCTGAAGGCATCGGTCGAGCGGGAGAGGGCGGCGTTCAGCTGTTCTGCGCTTTCATAGGGGTAGCTGCGGACTGTTTCGCCGTTGGCGGGGTTGATCGACAGGGCGTGGGTCTGGTGGGAGATAGCATTGTTCATGGCACCGTCCGGCTGAATGAGTGGAATGGGGCCAGCGTACGGGGCTGTATGTTTTCTGGAAACTGAATAATATTAAGCAATATATTCTCATTACGAGAATGTTTGGCCTAAGCTCGTCCCCACGCTCTGCGTGGAAATGCATCCTTTGACGCTCCGCGTCAACGAGCTGTGAGCCAACGATTGGACGCGGAGCGTCCGAGGCAGCGTTCCCACGCAGAGCGTGGGAACGATCATGTACATGATTGGAGAATGACTTGGATCTGGTGCAACTGGAAATCTTCAAGGCCGTTGCCGAGCAAGGCAGCATCAGCGCCGCCGCGCAGTTGATTCATCGCGTGCCATCGAACCTCACCACGCGCATCAAACAACTGGAGCAGGACCTGGGCGTGGAATTGTTTATCCGCGAGAAAAGCCGCCTGCGCCTGTCGCCGGCCGGGTGGAACTTCCTCGGCTATACACGGCGCATTCTTGATTTGGTGCAAGAAGCCCGCGCCACGGTGGCGGGGGAGGAGCCCCAGGGCGCGTTTGCCCTGGGCTCGCTGGAGAGCACGGCGGCCGTGCGTATTCCGGCGTTACTGGCGGCGTATAACCAGCAATACACCAAGGTCGAGCTGGACCTGAGCACCGGCCCCTCGGGCACCATGATCGAAGGCGTGCTGTCGGGCCGGCTGACGGCGGCCTTTGTCGATGGGCCGGTGCTGCATTCCACGCTGGAAGGCGTGGCGGTGTTTGAGGAGGAGATGGTGGTGATTGCGCCACTGCATCACGCGCCAATCACCCGTGGCCAGGATGTGAATGGCGAGAACATCTATACGTTTCGCTCCAACTGCTCGTACCGGCATCACTTCGAACGCTGGTTCTCACAGGATGGCGCGGTGCCGGGCAGGATCTTCGAGATCGAGTCGTACCACGGCATGTTGGCCTGTGTCAGCGCCGGGGCAGGGCTGGCGCTGATGCCACGCAGCATGCTGGAGAGTATGCCGGGGTGTGCGGCGGTGAGTGTGTGGCCGCTGCCCGACACGTTCCGTATCTTGAATACCTGGCTGATCTGGCGGCGGGGCACGGTGTCGCAGAGTTTGAACAGTTTCGTAAAACTGCTGGAAGAACGCACTCTGCCAGTACCCTAGATCAAATGTGGGAGCTGGCTTGCCTGCGATAGCGGTGTGTCAGTCAATGAATCTTTAACTGAACCGCCGCTATCGCAGGCAAGCCAGCTCCCACAGGTGTCCTACATCAGCCGCCAAATTGCAGGGTGCCCATGGCCAGTTTGGCCATGATTGCCGTCGCGCCTAGTTGTACCAGCCATAACGCCAGCCCACCGAGGAATACTCCCAACGCCACTTGCAGCACCAGGCTCTTCTGGCGCTTGGCTTGCGGTGCGCGTGGGGCGTAGTCGTGCAATTCGTCGCGGTCGGCGCGCAGGTCCAGGTCGTCGTTTCTCATAAAGCTCTCACAGCAAGGGGGCAGTCGGTGTTCAGTCTAGTGTGTTCGCCAATAAAAAGGGGGAAGCCATTGGCTTCCCCCTTCGTATAACGTTTGCCCGTTTACAGCACCTGGACAATCGCCTTGGTCACTGCACCAATGTTCGATTGGTTCAGCGCTGCCACACAGATACGCCCGGTATCGAGTGCGTAGATACCGAACTCGGTGCGCAGGCGGGTGACTTGTTCCACCGTCAGGCCGGAATAGGAGAACATCCCACGCTGGCGACCGACGAAGCTGAAGTCATGGCCTGGCGCAGCCTTAGCCAGTTCGGCCACCATCTGCTCGCGCATACCGCGAATGCGCAGGCGCATCTCGGCCAGCTCGGCTTCCCACTGGGCGCGCAGCTCAGGGTTGTTCAACACGGCGGCAACGATGGCTGCGCCGTGGGTGGGCGGGTTGGAGTAGTTGGTGCGGATCACACGCTTGACCTGGGACAGGATGCGCGCGCTTTCTTCCTTGGACTCGCTGACGATCGACAGCGCGCCTACGCGTTCGCCATACAGCGAGAACGACTTGGAGAACGAGCTGGACACAAAGAAGGTCAGGCCCGATTCCGCGAACAGGCGCACCGCGGCGGCGTCTTCGTGGATGCCGTCGCCGAAGCCCTGGTAGGCCATGTCGAGGAACGGCACCAGGTTCTTGGCCTTGACCACGTCCAGCACGTCTTGCCAGTCGGCCGGGCTGAGGTCGACGCCGGTGGGGTTATGGCAGCAGGCGTGCAGCACCACGATGGACTGTGGCGGCAGGGCGTTGAGGTCCTCGAGCAGGCCGGCACGGTTCACGTCGTGAGTGGCGGCGTCGTAGTAGCGGTAGGTCTGCACCGGGAAACCGGCCTTTTCAAACAGCGCCTGGTGGTTTTCCCAGCTCGGGTCGCTGATGGCGACGACGGCGTTGGGCAGCAGTTGCTTGAGGAAGTCGGCGCCGATTTTCAGCGCGCCCGTGCCGCCCACGGCCTGGGCGGTAATCACACGGCCTTCGCTCAACAGCGGCGACTCAGCGCCAAACAGCAGCTTTTGCACGGCCTGGTCGTACGCCACGATGCCGTCGATCGGCAAGTAGCCACGGGCGGCATGTTGCGCCACACGAATGGCTTCCGCTTCGGCAACGGCACGCAAGAGTGGAATCTTCCCCTCCTCGTTGCAGTAAACGCCCACGCCAAGGTTCACCTTGGTGGTTCGTGTATCGGCGTTGAATGCTTCGTTGAGGCCCAGGATTGGATCGCGTGGTGCCATTTCGACAGCGGAGAACAGGCTCATTTTTGCGGCAGCTCTATGGGGGGTAGGAGGGACGTGTCGCGCTCCAGCCGAATGCACTAGAGCGGTGCACAAACGGGGAGCTAGTATAGAGGCCATCACGGCTGAGAGCGACAACGGAAACGGCTTTTCGGCCATGTTTTTCGGTTTATTTGCTGACCGTTAGTCTTATTGCCACATTGGCGAGAAAGGTCGTGTAGGACGACGGCCTTGAAACCCGTCACATTCGACACCACTTCTACAGCTATCATGGTTTTTTCCTGCAACCTGCGATGATTATTCGCGGGTTGCTGAGCTATTTCGTCCCTGGCGGTGTCGAGTCTGGGGTGACTTCACGAGGTACGTTATGTCGGATTTCCAGCTCGTTACCCGTTTTGAACCCGCCGGCGACCAACCGGAAGCCATTCGTCAGATGGTCGAAGGCATCGAAGCCGGCCTGGCGCACCAGACGCTGCTTGGGGTGACCGGTTCCGGCAAGACCTTCAGCATCGCCAATGTGATCGCCCAGACCAACCGCCCGACCCTGGTGCTGGCACCGAACAAGACCCTGGCCGCGCAGCTCTACGGCGAGTTCAAGGCGTTCTTCCCCAACAACGCGGTGGAGTACTTCGTTTCCTACTACGACTACTACCAGCCCGAAGCCTATGTGCCGTCGTCCGATACCTTTATCGAGAAGGATGCGTCGATCAACGATCACATCGAGCAGATGCGCCTGTCGGCGACCAAGGCGTTGCTTGAGCGCAAGGACGCGATCATCGTCACCACGGTGTCGTGCATCTATGGTCTGGGTAGCCCGGAAACCTACTTGAAGATGGTGCTGCACGTCGATCGCGGCGACAAACTCGACCAGCGCGAACTGCTGCGCCGCCTGGCCAGCCTGCAGTACACCCGTAATGACATGGACTTTGCCCGCGCCACCTTCCGGGTGCGCGGCGATGTTATCGACATCTACCCGGCGGAATCCGACCTGGAAGCCATCCGTATCGAACTGTTCGATGATGAGGTCGAAAGCCTGTCAGCCTTCGACCCGTTGACCGGTGAGGTGATCCGCAAGCTGCCACGCTTCACCTTCTACCCCAAAAGCCACTACGTGACCCCGCGCGAAACCCTGATGGGCGCCATCGAGGGTATCAAGGTCGAGCTGGCCGAGCGCCTGGAATACCTGCGCTCCAACAATAAGCTGGTGGAAGCCCAGCGCCTGGAACAGCGCACCCGCTTCGACCTGGAGATGATCCTGGAGCTGGGCTACTGCAACGGCATCGAAAACTACTCGCGCTACCTGTCGGGCCGCGACTCCGGGGCGCCGCCACCGACGCTCTATGACTACCTGCCGCCGGACGCCTTGCTGGTGATCGACGAATCCCACGTCAGCGTGCCGCAGGTGGGCGCCATGTATAAGGG
>NZ_WKCD01000308.1:0-6266 GCF_021606625.1 Pseudomonas sp. PA-4-8C | reverse complement strand
CAACTGGTGCAGTTGCGCCAGGCCCAGGCGCTCGGGGTTTTCGATGATCATCAGGCTGGCGTTGGGGACGTCCACGCCCACCTCGATCACGGTGGTGGCCACCAGTAATTGCAGGTTACCGGCCTTGAACTCGGCCATCACTGCGGCTTTTTCCGCCGGTTTCATACGGCCATGGATCAACCCGACCTTGAGCTCACCCAAGGCACTGGTGAGGTCCTCATAAGTGGTTTCGGCGGCCTGGCACGTCAGTTCTTCGGACTCTTCGATCAGGGTGCACACCCAGTACGCCTGACGGCCTTCGGCGCAGGCGCCACGCACGCGCTCAATCACTTCGACGCGCCGGGTGTCGGTGACCAGCACGGTGTTGACCGGCGTTCGCCCTGGCGGTAGTTCGTCGAGGATCGAGGTGTCGAGGTCGGCGTAGGCGCTCATGGCCAGGGTGCGTGGGATCGGCGTGGCGGTCATGATCAACTGGTGCGGGTTCATGCGCCCGCCCACGCCTTTCTGGCGCAGGGCCAGACGCTGTTGCACGCCAAAGCGGTGCTGTTCGTCGATGATCACCAGCGCAAGGTTCTTGAACTGCACTTCGTCCTGGAACAGTGCATGGGTGCCCACCACCATCGGTGCGCCGGCGGCGATCTGCTCCAGGGCGGCCACACGGTTCTTGCCTTTGAGCTTGCCAGCCAGCCACGCCACTTCCAGGCCCAGGGGTTCGAGCCAGCGCTTGAAGGTGATGAAGTGTTGTTCGGCGAGGATTTCCGTGGGTGCCATCAACGCCACCTGATAGCCAGCTTCCAGGGCTTGCAGGGCGGCGAGGGCGGCGACCACAGTCTTGCCGGCGCCTACGTCACCCTGGATCAACCGCAGCATCGGTTCTTGCTGGCTGAGGTCGTAGGCGATTTCATTGCCCACACGCTGTTGCGCGCCGGTGGGTGCAAAGCCGAGGTTGGCCAGGTATTGCGCAGGCAGCCGCGTGGCCTTGGGCATTGCCGGGGCGCGCAGGGAACGCATGCTTTCGCGCAGGCGTTGCTGGGACAGCTGGTGCGTGAGCAGTTCTTCAAAGGCCAGGCGATGCTGGGCCCAATGATGGCCGAGGGCGAGTTCGTCCACATCGGCATCGGCGGGCGGGTGATGCAAATACCGTATCGCATCGGCCAGGGGCGCCAATTGATAGTCGCGGGCCAGTTCCAGGGGCAGCCAATCGGGCAGGCTTTGCGGGCCGAGCATGGTCAGGGTCTGCATGCACAACTGACGCAGACGTTGCTGGGTCAGGCCCTCGGTCAGCGGGTAGATCGGCGTGAGCGTGGTGTCCACCGGTGGCGGCTCATCGCCGGTAATGGCGCGGTATTCCGGGTGGTAGATTTCCAGGCCCGAGGCGCCTGGGCGTGCCTCGCCGTAGCAGCGCACGCGGGTGCCACGCTTGAGGCCTTCCTTCTGCGCGTTGCTGAAGTGGTAGAAGCGCAGGCTCAAGCCGCCGGTGCCGTCCTGCAGGCGCACCACCAGGCTGCGGCGCTTGCCCATCACCACGTCGGCGCCACTGACGGTGCCTTCGATCACCGCGTCCTGCCCAGGGCGCAAATGGCCGATGGGCACCACGCGGGTGCGGTCCTGGTAGCGCAGAGGCAGGTGGAACAGCACGTCCTGAAGGTTCTCCAGGCCGACCTTGGCCAGCTTCTCGGCCATGGCCTCACCGACACCCTTGAGTGCAGTCACTGACACCTGCGACAGCTCAGTCATACCGTGGCTTAGCTCGCAACGGGCGGCTTGGCCACCGAACACAGGCGGATCGAGTCCGCGAGGATCTCAATCGCTTTGGGGCGCGGGAAGCTGGCGCGCCAGGCAATCGCCACGGTACGGAACGGCACGGGCGGCGTGAGTGGGCGCACTTCGATCACGCCCTGGGCGTAGTGATGGCTGTCTACCGCAGACAGCGGCAGGATCGAGATGCCCAGGCCGGACGCGACCATATGGCGAATGGTTTCCAGGGAGCTGGATTCCACCGTGGTGTGCTTGGCGCCGTCGTTGCCCTTGGTCAGGGTCGGGCAGGCTTCCAGCACCTGGTCGCGGAAGCAGTGACCTTCACCGAGCAGCAGCAGGCTCTTGTCATTGAGCAGGCCGGCGTCGATGGTGTCCTTCTTGGTCCACGGGTGGGAGGCCGGCATCAGCACGTAGAACGGCTCGTCGTAGAGCGGCAGGGTCAGCACGTCCGCCTCGTTGAAGGGCAGGGCGATGATGATCGCGTCCAGCTCGCCGTTGCGCAGTTTGTCGCGCAGCACGTGGGTGAAGTTTTCTTCGATATACAGCGGCATCTGCGGCGCGACGCGGTGCAGTTGCGGAATAAGGTGCGGGAACAGGTACGGGCCGACCGTGTAGATGGCGCCGACTTTGAGCGGTGCGGTCAGCTGGTTCTTGCCGGCCTGGGCCAGTTCGCGAATGCTTTGCGCCTGTTCCAGGACCTTCTGGGCCTGGGCAACGATGCCTTCGCCCACCGGGGTGAGACGCACGGCGCTCTTGCTGCGCTCGAAAATCAGCACACCGAGTTCGTCTTCAAGCTTTTTCACACCCACCGACAGCGTCGGCTGGCTGACGTGGCAACGTTCGGCTGCATGGCCGAAGTGCTGTTCTTGGGCGAGGGTCACGATGTAGCGTAATTCTGTAAGAGTCATAGCGGGCGTCCATGAGGTTGCGGGCCAAGCATACCGGCTGCAATCGATAGACGCACGTTATCAGAACTTTGCTGGGGATTGAGTGGGGAATGTCGGAATTTTGCTGAGGTAATAAAGCACATGCGGGAGGGAGCAAGTCCCTCCCACAGTACTCTGTCAGCGGCGACGCTTGTCGATGTTGTAAACGAACGGCGCGACCAGTTCGACGCTGCCGTTTTTCAACAGGTCCGCAGGCGGCTTGGGTAGCGGCTGAGCCTTGCGGATCATCTCGAGGGTTGCACGGTCCAGGTCGGCGTTGCCGGAGCGGCCTTCCAGTTCGTAAGACAGCACATTGCCTTCACCATCGACCACGAAGCGCAAGCGGTTCATACCTTCCTTGCCACTGCGTTGGGCGCCAGGCGGGTACTTCTTGTACTTCTGCAGATGCGCCAGCAATGTGCTTTGCCAGGAAGCCTGGGCGGCCAGCTGCTGTGCCGATGGGCCCGGCGTAGGCTGTGCGGACTTCTGCGCAGGTGCGTTGCTCGGCGGCGTTTCGCTCGGTGGCTCCTCGGAAGGTTTCTCCTTGGGCGGCTCGGGCTTCTTCTCCACCGGCTTTGGCGGTTGTGGCTTAGGCTTGGGCTTGACCGGCTTGGGCACCTGGATCGTTGGCTTGGGCGCCTCGGCCAGCTTCGGCAGGGGCAGCTCTTCGACCGGTGGTGGCGGCGGCGCAACGACCTTGGGCGGCGCTGGAGGCGGCGGCGGTGCTGGCAGCGGCGCCAGGTCGATGACCATGGCGGCGGGTGGCAGCTGGATCGCCTGCGGCGCGGACCATTGGAGCGCGATGATGATCGCGACGGCATGCACGCCCAGCACGACGGCGAGGCTGGTGCCATAACGCGTCAGTTTGTGGCGCGTCGTGATCATTTCTTGGCTGCCGTCTCAAGTCCGACCAGGCCTACCTTGAGGTAGCCGGCAGCCCGCAGGGCATCCATCACGCTCATCAGGTCGCCATAGTCCACGCCTTTGTCGGCCTGGAAGAAGATCGTCGTGTCTTTCTTGCCTTGGGTCTTGGCATCCAGCACCGGCCCCAGGGTTTCAGCCTTGACTTCTTCTTCGCCCAGGAACAGGCGTTGGTCCGCCTTGACGCTGAGGAAGATCGGTTTCTCTGGCCGCGGCGCCGGCTTGGCGCTGGACGCAGGCAGGTCCACCTTGATGTCCACGGTCGCCAGCGGAGCCGCCACCATGAAGATGATCAGCAGCACCAGCATCACGTCGATAAACGGCGTGACGTTGATTTCGTGGTTCTCGACGAGTTCGTCGTCGCCTTGATTCAAATGCAGGCCCATGGCCGATTACCCCACTTTCACCATGTGCGGTTGCGAGCTGCGCTCGGTAGGCAGGTGATCGAGGTCACGGCTGACCAGTAACAGGACTTCAGCCGATGCATCCGACACCTGGGCCTTATAGCCGGCAATCGAACGGGCGAAGACGTTGTAGATGACCACCGCAGGAATCGCGGCAACCAGGCCCAGGGCGGTCGCCAGCAGGGCTTCGGCGATGCCGGGGGCAACGACGGCGAGGTTGGTGGTCTGGGTTTTGGCGATGCCGATGAAGCTGTTCATGATGCCCCACACGGTACCGAACAGGCCGACGAAGGGCGCGGTGGAACCGATGGTGGCGAGTACGCCGGTGCCGCTGCTCATGTTGCGGCCACAGGCGGCAACCAGGCGCTCCAGGCGGAAGCTGACGCGTTCCTTGATGCCTTCTTTTTCGCGAGTGTTGGCCGACAGGCGCATTTCTTCCAGCGCGTCGTGCACCAGCAGGTTGGCCAGGGTGCCCTTCTTGGTCGCGGTTTCGCTCGCTTCCTTGAGGGTGGTGGCTTTTTTCAGGTGGACGATTTCAGCACGCAGACGACGCTTGGCGCCCAACAGCTCGAAGCCTTTGGCAATCCAGATGGTCCAGGTGATGATCGAGGCGATGGCCAGGCCGATCATCACAGCCTTCACTACCACGTCGGCATTCTGGTACATGCCCCATGGCGACAGGTCGTGGGCCATGCCCAAGGTGTTGTCTTCTTCCAGCACCACGCCGGTTTCGTCGGCAGGTGCGGCAGCGCCGGCGGCCTGGGCCGGGTCGGTGGCCACTGGCGCGACGGCAGGCGCTGCCGGGGTCGCGGCATTTTGCTCGGCGGCTGCTGGAGCGGCGGGAGCGGTGGCGTCAGCGAATGCGGCGGTCGGTGCCAGCAGCACGCTGAACAGCATCGCAGCAATCGCACGCCAGGCGCGGGAGGGACTGTGAAGCTTGGTTGGCGAAGCGGGGTTTGTATGACGTGTCATGCTGGCCGGACCTGAGAGAAAAAATGGGTGATCGTCCTTCCAGACCATTTCGGGTCGAGGACAAATGGGCGGTTATTATTGCAAGTAATTCTTGTTAACTAAAGTGGCACTGTTACTTTATTTCGCTTTTTACTGGCCGTTGATCCACTCGCGCGGCTAATCTGCGCCTTTGAGAATGGAGTTTTATGATGTCTGCGCCTTCTGTTGTGGTTGCCGGTTGCGGCGATGTGGGTAGTCGGCTGGCTAGCCAATTGCTGGCCTCGGAATGGGAGGTCCACGGCCTGCGCCGCGATATTTCACGCTTGCCCGACGGCGTGATCGGCATCGCCGGTGATCTGTTCAAAAAGGATTGCCCTGACACCTGGCCGATCGGCGGCGTGGATTACCTGGTGTACTGCGCCGCTGCCACCGACCACGACGAGGCCGGCTATCGCGCTGCTTACGTGCAAGGGTTGCAGCATGTGTTGGAGTGGCTGGGCGATTACGGCCAGGAGCCGAAACATCTGCTGTTTGTCTCCAGCAGCAGTGTTTACGGGCAGCAGAACGGCGAGTGGGTCGACGAAACGTCCGAGACGCAAGCGAAGGGCTATTCCGGGCAGGTGATGCTGGAAGCTGAGCAAGTGGCGCTCAATAGCGGTATTCCAGCGACCGTCGTGCGCTTGACCGGCATCTACGGCCCTGGCCGTGAATGGCTGCTGACCCAGGTGCGTCAAGGCTACCGCGTAGCGGTTGATCCGCCGTTGTATGGCAACCGTATCCACGCCGATGACGCTGCGGGTCTGCTCGCCTTTTTGCTGCGGCATGTGGAAAAGGGCGGTGCATTGGAAAAAGTCTACATCGGTGTCGACGATGCGCCTGCGCCATTGGCCGAAGTAGTGGCCTGGCTGCGCGAGTATCTGGGTGTGACCGAGTGGGCCGAGGACGCCAGTGTGCGCCGTGCTGGCAGCAAGCAGTGCAGTAATGCACGTATCAAGGCGTTGGGCTGGGTGCCGACATACCCGACTTACCGGGAAGGCTATGCGGCGATTTTGAATGGCTGAAACGCGGTAAAAAATGTGGGAGCTGGCTTGCCTGCGAAGGCGGCCTAACAGTCAATATAGTTGGAGCGTGTACATATCCAATCCTGCGGTAACGGCCGCTTAGGGTTCCGCTCTGACAGCGGGTCACTTTTGGAAGGACCCAAAAGTAACCAAAAGGTCCTCGCCCCACCACTCGGCACCTCGCTTAGGCTCGGTGTGCCCGTAATCCGCCAGTGATTTGGGGGGCCGCCGCCACGCGCCATCCA
>NZ_WKCD01000307.1:0-6301 GCF_021606625.1 Pseudomonas sp. PA-4-8C | reverse complement strand
TTGCAGGCGATGCGCGTGTAATAGACGCTGTTGTCGTCTTCATCCTCAAGCTTTTGCAGGCAGCACAGGCCACAGCCGTCGCACAACGACTCCCACTCCTCCTGGTCGAGGTGCTCAAGGGTTTTGCGTATCCAGAAAGGTTCAACTTTGGCGGCCATGGCTCTGCATCAGTATCGGAAGGTGAAAAGGCCGCCAGTCTAGTGCCCAAGCCGGTTGGGGCCAAGCGCTTACGACTGACGGTGTTGCAAGACTTGTCAGGCAGGGGTGGGCGCAGTAGCTTTGAATCCCGGTTTTTTCATCAGGATCTGTCCATGAGCAATAACCCCCGCGTTGCCGATTATCCGATCCACACCCAATTCACCGAGCGCTGGTCGCCCCGCGCCTTTACCGGCGAGAGCATCCCGCAGGAGACGCTGCTGAGTTTCTTCGAAGCCGCACGCTGGGCACCTTCGGCCTACAACTCGCAGCCGTGGCGGTTTCTGTATGCGCGCCGTGACACGCCGGATTGGGCGCGTTTCCTGGGCCTGCTCAATGAATTCAACCGCAATTGGGCGCAGCATGCGTCGGCCCTGGTGATCATCGCGTCGAAAACCGACTTCATCGCCCCCGGCGCCACCGAAGAAACCCCGGCGCTGTGGCACACCTTCGACACCGGCTCAGCCTGGGGCCACCTGGCGCTGCAAGCCAGCCTCAGTGGCTGGCACACCCACGGCATGGCCGGTTTCGATCAGGAACTGACCCGCAAGGAGCTGAAGATTCCCCAGGGTTATGCGCTGCATGCGGCCGTGGCGGTGGGCAAGTTGGGGGACAAGTCGAGTTTGCCGGAGTACCTGCAAGGGCGCGAAATGCCGAGCCCGCGCAAGCCGTTGAGCGAGCTGGTGTCCGAGGGGGACTTCAGCCTCTAAGCATCGCACTCTGACCCTCTGTAGGAGCGAGCTTGCTCGCGAAAAACTCACAGGCGCCGCGTTTATTCAGAAAGTACGCGTCATCGTTGACGTTCTTCGCGAGCAAGCTCGCTCCTACAGAGGGCATGGGGCAAGCTCAGTACCCGCGCTCGAAATCCACTTCCCCGCGCAGCGCTTGCTTGGCCTGATACGCCCGCAGGTTCTGTACAAACAATTCCACCATCATCGGCGGCGAGGTCGGGGCCGAGCTGTGCCCGGTCAACAGCAAACCCCACGCCGTCCAGAACGGGTGGCGTTGCGGCAAAGGCTCCTGGCGGCACACGTCGATCACCGCGCCGGCCAGGTGCCCTTCTTTGAGCGCCTCGACCAGGTCGGCGTCCACCACCGCCACGCCGCGTCCGACGTTGATAAACAACCCGGTGGGCTTGAACTGCTTGAACAGCGCCGCGTCGTACAGGTCATGGGTATCAGGCGTGTTGGGCAGCAGGTTGATCACGTAATCCACCTCCCCCACCAGCCGGCCTAACTGGTCGAGCCCGGCCACTTCGATAAACGGCGCCTGCTCGCGGGCCTGGCTGGCGATGCCATACAGCTGCACGCCGAATGGCAGCAGAAACTCGGCCACGCTCTGGCCAATGTCACCGGTGCCGACGATCAGCGCCTTGCGCCCGGCCAGGCTCTGGCCCATGCGGTTATCCCACTTGCGCTCCACCTGGCTGACCAGCCGCGCCAGCACTTCGCGCTCGTGGCCCAGCATGTAGGTGAGGACAAACTCGGCCATGACCTGGCCAAAAATGCCTACCGCTCGGGTCAGGCGATAGTCGCGGGGCAAGCCATCGGCCAACAGTGGCGTGATGCCCGCCCAGGTCGATTGCAGCCATTGCGGGTGATGGCCCTGGCGCAGCAGGGTCGCCAACAGATCGGGCTGGCCCAGCCACACCGGGCAGTCGGCGGCCAGGCGCGAAAGTTCGGCCGAGTCGCCGCTGGTCAGCACTTCAAGGTCTGGGGCGGCGTCCCTGAGCAATTGGGCGTAGAGCGGATGATCCTGTTCAGCAATCAGAACACGCATGGTTCAAACCTTTGAAAAAACAGTGCAGACGGCCGCCCGCATCCTTACGGCCACCGTCCTCTAATACGATTCCATTGAAACGGTGCCCTGAGGCGGGCACTGGTGATCACATCGGGTCGTTGCGGCGCAGCAGCTCTTCGGGCAAGTGCTCGATGTACTCGTCCTCGGCCGGCGGCATTTGCAGGTGGTAGCCCTGCTTGTCGAGGTTTTCCAGCACCACGGCGATGTCTTCGCGCGACAGCTTGCGCTCAGGCGTCAGCACCATGTCAAAGGCGTGATGCGCCTTGCCAAAGGCTTCCATCAACGGCTCGGGCACGCGCTCCAGGGCGTCGCTTTTGAGCACATAGAGGTACATGCCGTCTTTTTTCTTGCTGCGGTAGATGGAGCAAATACGTTTCAAGGCTGTTCTCCGGCATTGGCCAGGCTGTCGAGCAGCGCCTGGCCCATCAACTCGCGGCGCCAGCCACGCAGCGAGTCTGGCAATTGGTAAGGCCCATCGGGGTAGCCACTTTTAACCAGGGCTTCGAGGGTTTTCTTGCGCAGCATCAGTTCCGGCGCCATGTCCAGGCGCTCGGCGAAGGTTTGGCCCAGGGCCCGCAGTTGCTTGATCAACGCGGCGGCGTCCACGGGTAACGGCTCTGCCACGGCAGGCGGCCATTGGTCCATGGGCACGCTGGCGGTGCGCTTGATCAGGTCCAGCAGGAACTGGCCGTCCTGGCGCACGGTGCGCGGGTGCATGTCTTCGATCTTGCCCAGAGCGGCGAGGTTATCCGGCTGGGATTTGGCCAAGGGCCACAACGAGTGTTCGCGAATGATACGGTTGCGCGGCAAGTCGCGGGCACGGGCCTGCTGCTCGCGCCAGGCGCACAGTTCACGCAGCACCGCAAGTTGAGCACGGGACAACTTCCACGCCAGCTTGGCGTCGCGGTACAGCTCGTAGGGGTCGATCTCGCGGCGCAGGTTGGCCACCAGTTCGGCGCCGTCTTCCAATACCCAGGCGTATTTGTCGTCCGACAGTTGCGGGCGCAGGCGGGTGTAAACCTCGGCCAGGTGCACCGCGTCTTCGGCGGCGTAGCTGATCTGCGTCTCCGACAATGGCCGCTGCAGCCAGTCGGAGCGGGTTTCACCCTTGGGCAGCTCGATGTCCAACACCGCTTGCACCAGGCGCGAGTAGCCCATGGAGAAACCGAGGTTGAGGTACGCCGCCGCCAATTGGGTGTCGAACAACGGCACCGGCAAGCTGCCGGTCAGGCGCAACAGTACTTCCAGGTCTTCGCTGCAGGCGTGCACCACCTTGATCACCGCTGGGTTTTCCAGCAAGGCGGCCAAAGGTTGCCAATTGTCGATGGTCAGGGGGTCGATCAGGTAAGCGCGCACGCCATCACCGATCTGGATCAGCCCGGCAATAGGGTAAAAGGTGTCGACCCGCATGAATTCGGTGTCGAGGGCGACGAATGGCAACTGCTGCCATTCGGCGCAATGCTGGCCGAGGCTATCGTTGTCGCAGATCCAGTGAATATCGATGGCCACACGGCTCTCCCTTGAAGAATGGCGCGCAGTATATATCGCGAAAGAGGCTTGCGAGCATCCGCAGTGCACACGCCATCATGAAAACTCCGACAGGAGATGAAGAATAGTCCGACAAACGGGCGTTATCCTCTCTTACGCAAAACGTAGACGCACCATAGTCGCGAGCCCGGCAGGAACTCTTGGTAATTGAGGATTTTGAAGCCGGCTTGGCGAAACTCGCTCTCTACGGGCGTGCCCACGTTCACGGCCACGATCACCGTGTCGCGGCTGACACGGTGAAACTCGTGCAACAACATGAGTCGTGCATCGCTGTCGGGCACATGCCGAAACAAATCCAGGCAGAAAATGCAGTCCACCGCATTTGCCGAAAGGCCAATGGAAAACGCCGAGCCCTGGAATGTTTTGACACGCTTGAGCAACGCGCCCGGGTGATGGGTGCGCGCGTGATCGAGCATCGCCTGGGAGTTGTCCGAGGCCAGGATCACGCGGTTGACGTGTTCGGCCAGCACCGGCCAGAAGCGCCCGGAACCGCACGCCAAGTCGAGGATAAGCCCAGGCTCGCCCGCCACCTTCAGCGCTTGGCGCACCAGCCGCGCATCGCGCCACGCCGACAGGCGCTGCAACAGCCTGGGCGGACGCGGGTCGCCACAGCCCCTGGCATGCTCACGGTCATAGCGCTCGGTGAATTCGGTCTCGATGGAGGATGGAGGTTGTGGCGACATCGCGGGCTCATGTGAATGAAACGGTAGTAAACGACCTTGATTCGCAGCTTAACCGCCGCAACGTGAAAAAAAGGTCGAAAGCCCCTACCCGCTAAAATCGATCATGCCTGGTGTAAATACCAGCGCCAATCCTGCTCCCCCACCTCGCCCATGAACTGGCGGTATTCGGCACGTTTGACCGCCAGGTAAACGCCGAGGAATTCACGCCCGAACGCGTCCGGCGCCCAGCGGGACGTTTCCAGCGCGCGCAAGGTGGTCAGCCAGTCGGTGGGCAGCAGCTCCGTGGCCTGGGCGTAGCCGTTGCCTTCCACCGGGGCGCCAGGGTCTAGCTGTTCGCGGATGCCTCGGTGAATGCCGGCCAGGATTGCGGCGGCCGCCAGATAGGGGTTGGCGTCGGCGCCGCAGATACGGTGTTCGATATGCCGGGATTGGGCCGGGCCACCGGGCACGCGCAGGCTGACGGTGCGGTTGTCCACGCCCCAGGTGACCGCGAGCGGCGCATAGCTGTTGGTTTGGAAGCGCCGGTAAGAATTGGCGTTGGGGCAGAACATCAACAGTGAATCGAGCAAGGTGCTGAGCATCCCGCCCACAGCCTGGCGCAGCAGCGGCGTACCGTCTGCCGCTTCACTGGCAAACAGGTTATTGCCCTGGGCATCGGCCAGGCTGACGTGCATATGCATGCCTGTACCGGCCAGGTCGTCGAACGGCTTGGCCATGAAACAGGCGGTCATTCCATGCTTGTGCGCCACGCCCTTGACCAGGCGTTTGTAGCGCACGGCTTCGTCCATCGCCTGCAGCGCGTCGGTGCGGTGTTCGAGGGTGATTTCCACTTGGCCCGGCGCGTACTCGGAGATGGCCGTGCGCGCCGGAATCCCTTGCAGCTTGCAGGCGCTGTAGAGGTCGGCAAGAAACGGTTCGATCTGCTCCAGTTCGCGCAGGCCATACACCTGGGTCGAGCGCGGGCGATTGCCATCCACATCCCGCGCCGGTTGCGGGCGGCCGTTGCTGTCGGGCTTCTGGTCGAGCAGATAGAACTCCAGCTCCGCCGCCATTACCGGGTAGTAACCGTCAGCCTTGAGCGCCTCGATAACTTTGGCCAGCAGGTGCCTGGGGTCGGCCACGGTGGCGGGCAGGCCTTCGGTGGGGTGCATGCTCACTTGCACCGCCGCGGTGGGGATCAAGCGCCACGGCATGCGCTGCAAACTGCCGCTGATCGGGTAGGCACGGCAGTCGATATCCCCCACCTCCCACACCAGCCCGGAGTTTTCGACGTCATCGCCATTGATGGTCAGGCCGAGGATGGTGCTGGGCAGAGGCCGACCACTTTCGTACACCGCCAGCAGTTCGTCGCGGTGCAGCAGCTTGCCGCGCGGTACGCCGTTGTTATCGAGGATAAACAGCTCGAACATTTCGATGTCGGGGTTCTGTTCAAGGAAGGCCTGGGCTTCGTGCAGGCTGGCAAAAACACTCATGGGAATTCTCATACGTTTGCATCAGGCAAGCGCGCAGGCGCCGCCAGGCAGATGCGCACAGGTGCGCGTCATCCATGTGGGTAGATCAACGTAGGAGAGAGGTATCTGGCGGGCGCGCGTGTCGGCAATGGAACAAGGCCCAGAACGCAAGCGCAGACGGCAATGTCGCGGTGTGAGTATCGGGGCAAGCGTGCATGCGCAAGTCACAGTGATAGAGATACCTGAGCGTCACATGCCGGGATACGCGGGTCAACTCAGGCTTGACGGAGTTTGGTTGCAGTTTGGCTAAACATTCTGCCTGTAGGAGCGAGCTTGCTCGCGAGGATCGTTAACGATAACGCGGGATGCCTGATTCACAGCGGCGCACTCAGGTTATTCGCGAGCAAGCTCGCTCCTACAAAAAACGGGCATTATGGCGGCTTCGACCGTGCCCTAAGGATTCGACTCCATGAAAGCGCCTCTGGCCCTCTGTGTACTGGCAAGCCTGGCCAATGTCGCCCAGGCCGACACCGCCGCGTCACGCCTTGACGAAGTGATTGCACGCGGCACCCTCACCGTGTGCACCACCGGCGACTACAAGCCTTACACCTCGCTGCGCAGCGA
>NZ_WKCD01000306.1:0-6312 GCF_021606625.1 Pseudomonas sp. PA-4-8C | reverse complement strand
GGGTGGATCGCGGCGAGGCGTACAAGGGCCGGGTGGGGTATGAGCGCCGTTTGAGCTTCAGGCTTAATCCATAGCG
This sequence comes from Pseudomonas sp. PA-4-8C, assembly GCF_021606625.1. Taxonomy (NCBI): domain Bacteria; kingdom Pseudomonadati; phylum Pseudomonadota; class Gammaproteobacteria; order Pseudomonadales; family Pseudomonadaceae; genus Pseudomonas; species Pseudomonas sp. PA-4-8C. Next base: position 6,236 of record NZ_WKCD01000306.1, on the reverse strand, counting down.
GCAATGTCACGTAAACATGACTTCCATTCGTGCATGTCCTGTTTACGTGACATCAGGTGCAGTGTCAGCCCCGCTCCCCGATCGGCAACCAGATTTCCACCGTGCCCGTACCCTTCCTGGCATCGAAATCCGCGCTGTAGCGCTCGAAATCCGCGCCCATGACTTTGTAGCCCGAGTGCGGCAGCCATTCGAACATGATGCGCTCGTAGGTTTGCTCAAGCGCCTGCACCGGCCCGTAGTGGGGGAACACGGCATAGTTGAGTGGCGGAATTTCGATCACCTCGAAATTGCTCGGCACGTCCTTCTTGGCCGGGACTTCAACACCTGCCAGGTAATCGAATTCGCCGTGATGCGGGTTATGGCACACCCCGTAGGTCACACCGCCGACGCGCTTCTTGATGTCCTTGATGCAGGTATCGAACAACTCCCACAGCCGTGGGATATCGCCCACGGTGGCCTTCGAATATCGCCCTTGCACCCCGGCGATCACCAGGGCCTTGCCAGCTTCCAGGCGTAGCTCCAACGGTTTTTTTGTCTGCTGATCCATACGAACAGTCTCCTTCTTATGAGGGAACAAACCCGCATCGAGTATAGGGGCATATCCACCTCGTACTCCATGTAGAAAAATTTTCGACGCATCTGGACAACTGGCCATCATCGCCCGTATTGTCTGCCCCGCAGGCCACCGCAGTGGCCGACGTCGCTCGGACGGTTCCGGGCGCTTACGTACCTCGAGGCAACAATGGCAGACCAAGGTTCGCCGCGCCGCTTTGCGCGCATAGATCGACTCCCCCCCTATGTTTTCAATATCACTGCCGAGCTGAAGATGGCTGCGCGTCGGCGCGGCGAAGACATCATCGACTTGAGCATGGGTAACCCTGACGGCGCCACGCCTCCCCACATCGTGGAGAAAATGGTCACCGTCGCCCAACGTGACGACACCCACGGCTACTCCACCTCCAAAGGTATCCCGCGCCTGCGCCGGGCAATCTCGCGCTGGTACAAGGATCGTTACGCGGTGGATATCGACCCCGAGTCCGAAGCCATCGTGACCATCGGTTCCAAGGAAGGCCTGGCGCACTTGATGCTAGCCACCCTGGACCAGGGCGATACTGTGCTGGTGCCCAACCCCAGCTACCCGATTCATATCTACGGCGCAGTGATCGCCGGCGCCCAGGTACGTTCGGTGCCACTGATACCCGGCGTGGATTTCTTCGCTGAGCTGGAGCGCGCGATTCGCGGCTCGATCCCCAAGCCGAAGATGATGATCCTGGGCTTTCCGTCCAACCCCACCGCGCAGTGCGTGGAACTGGACTTCTTCGAACGGGTGATCGCCCTGGCCAAGCAGTACGACGTACTGGTGGTGCACGACCTGGCCTACGCCGACATCGTCTACGACGGCTGGAAAGCCCCCTCGATCATGCAAGTGCCCGGCGCCAAGGACATTGCGGTGGAGTTTTTCACCCTGTCCAAGAGCTACAACATGGCCGGCTGGCGCATCGGCTTCATGGTGGGCAACCCGGAACTGGTCAACGCCCTGGCGCGCATCAAGAGCTACCACGACTACGGCACCTTCACCCCGCTGCAAGTGGCGGCAATTGCGGCACTGGAAGGCGACCAACAGTGCGTCAAAGACATCGCCGAGCAGTACCGCCAGCGCCGCAATGTGCTGGTCAAGGGCCTGCATGAGCTGGGCTGGATGGTGGAGAACCCGAAGGCGTCGATGTACGTCTGGGCCAAGATTCCCGAGCAATATGCCGCCATGGGCTCGCTGGAGTTTGCTAAAAAACTGCTATTGGAAGCGAAGGTGTGTGTGTCGCCGGGGATCGGCTTTGGTGAGTATGGCGACGATCATGTGCGCTTTGCACTGATCGAAAACCAGGACCGGATTCGCCAGGCCGTGCGTGGGATACGCGGCATGTTCAGGGCGGATGGGTTGGTCAGCAAAGCCTGACCTGATCCACCTGAAGAAACCCAATCAATGTGGGAGCTGGCTTGCCTGCGATGCAGACACCTCGATGTTTCAGATGTACCGAGGTGATGCTATCGCAGGCAAGCCAGCTCCCACATTTGTTTTGCGGTGCCTGTTACACCACCAACGACAGCAACATGATGAAGATCAGCGCCACGATCGACAGAATGGTCTCCATCGCCGTCCAGGTCTTGAACGTCTCGGCCACGGTCATGTTGAAGTACTGCTTGACCAGCCAGAACCCCGCATCGTTGACGTGAGACAGGATCAACGAACCTGCGCCCGTCGCCAGCACCAGCAACTCGCGGTTAACCCCAGGGATCATGCCCACCACCGGCACCACAATGCCCGCACCGGTAATGGTCGCAACCGTCGCCGAACCGGTAGCAATCCGAATCACCGCCGCCACCAGCCACGCCAGCAGAATCGGGTTGATCTGCGCGTTCACCGCCATATGGCCGATCACGTCACCCACGCCGCTGGTGACCAGCATCTGCTTGAAGCCACCACCGGCACCGATGATCAGGATGATCGCGGCGGTCGGCGCAAGGCTGGCGTCGAGCAGCTTGAGGATCTGCTTGGAGTGGATACCCTGGCGATGGCCAAAGGTGTACAGCGACAGCAGCAACGCCAGCAGCAAGGCGGTGATCGGGTGACCGATCATGTCCATCCAGTTGCGCACCACGTTGCCTTCGGCAAAGGCGATGTCGGCGAAGGTTTTGAGCAGCATCAGGAACACCGGCAGCAGCACGGTGATCAGGGTGATGCTGAAGCTCGGCAGGTCTTTGTTCTCCGGCTCGCGGGCCAGTTGGTCCACCAGTTCCTGGGACGGGTTGCCCGGGATGTACTTGGCGATGAACGTACCGAAGATCGGGCCGGCGATGATGGCGGTCGGCAGCGCAACGATCAGGCCGTACAGGATGGTCTTGCCGATATCGGCACCGAACACGCCGATGGCTAGCAGCGGGCCTGGATGCGGTGGCACCAGGCCGTGCACTGCCGACAGACCGGCCAGCAGCGGGATGCCGATCTTGATCAGCGATACACCGGTGCGCCGGGCGACGATAAACACCAGCGGGATCAGCAACACAAAGCCGATCTCGAAGAACAGCGGGATGCCCACCAGGAACGCGGCGAACATCATCGCCCACTGGACCTTTTCCTTGCCGAAGGCGCGGATCAGGGTCTGGGCGATCTGATCGGCACCGCCGGACTCGGCCATCATCTTGCCGAGCATCGTGCCCAGCGCGAGGATGATGCCGACAAAGCCGAGCACCCCGCCGAAGCCGTCCTGGAACGCCTTGATGATCTTGTCCACGGGCATGCCCGAGGTCAGGCCGAGGAAACCGGCCGCGATGATCAGTGCAATGAACGGGTGCACCTTGAACTTGGTGATCAGTACGATCAACCCGATGATAGTGACTACTGCATCTAGCAGCAGGTAAGACTCGTGGGACATGCCAAACATGGGGGGTCTCTCCTGTTTGTTGTTGTTATTAAAGCGGGTGTTGAACTTCCTGCCGGGGATAGCGCTATCTTTTCCGGCAAAAAATTAATGAGTAGGTTCAAAGCCGTGCTTGTGCCACCAGGTATTGGTCTGCTCGGCCAGTTCCTCGACGCTGTCTTCACTGGCGTTGAGCGCCAGGGTCAGCGGCTCGCCCTTGGGCGATTCAAGGGTGGCGAACTGGCTGTCGATCAGGCTGGCCGGCATGAAATGGCCGGGGCGGTGAGACACGCGGTCGGCGGCGACTTCGCGGGTCAGCTCCAGGAAGACAAAACCCAGGCCCGGCGCGGCTTCGCGCAGGTGGTCACGGTATTTTTTCTTCAGGGCCGAACAGGTCAGTACAGGATGCTCGCCGGCTTTCAACGCGCGGCGCAGTTCATCGCACAGGATATCGAGCCAGCCGGCGCGGTCGTCGTCGTTGAGGGGGTGGCCGGCGCTCATCTTTTCGATGTTCGCGGCAGGGTGAAAGCTGTCGCCTTCAATGGCAGTGGCGCCGTTGAGGGCGCACAGGGCTTGGCTGACGCTGGACTTGCCACAGCCGGAAACACCCATGATGACCAGGGCGGTAACAGGTTGACTCATGAAACACCTCAGGACGCAGATAGCGCTACCTTTGCATAGCGTAAGGCTAGTGCAAAAACAGGCTTTTCCCGCGCCGACTTGTCATTTTTATGGAGTGACGCGTGCATCCGCTCCAATGGTTTTGGACAGGATCAGGCAACCCTTTATCCAAGAATTTGCAGCCCTTTGGAGACAGCGCTACCTTAGTGCCTCGATTTTTGTTTGGCAAGCCGCCTGATGACCTCCAAGAACGATAAAAATACCCGCACAACGGGCCGCCCTACCCTCAATGAAGTGGCGCGCCTTGCTGGCGTCAGCCCGATCACCGCCTCCCGCGCCCTGCGCGGCATCAGCACGGTGGCCACCGAACTGGTGGAAAAAGTGCAACAGGCCGCCGCCGAACTGAGCTACGTGGTCAACCCCGCCGCCCGCGCCCTGGCCTCGGCGCAAAGCCATTCGGTGGTGGTACTGGTGCCGTCACTCTCCAACCTGCTGTTTATCGAAACCCTGGAAGCCATCCATCAGGTACTGCGGCCCAAGGGCTTTGAAGTACTGATCGGCAACTCCCATTATTCGCGCGATGAAGAAGAAGACCTGCTGCGCAACTACATGGCCTACCAGCCGCGGGGTTTGTTGCTGACCGGCTTTGACCGCACCGAAAGCGCGCGACGAATGGTCGAGGCCAGCAATGTGCCCTGCGTGTACATGATGGATCTGGACCCCAATGCAGGGGTGAACTGCGTGGGCTTCTCGCAACTGGCCGCCGGCGAGACCGCGGCCGCGCACTTGCTGTCCCGGGGTCGCAAGCGCCTGGCCTATATCGGCGCCCAACTGGACCAACGCACCTTGCTGCGTGGCGAAGGCTTTCGCCGCGCCTTGCAACAGGCCGGCCTGTACGACCCGGCGCTGGAATTGCTGACGCCACGCCCGTCCTCCGTGGGCCTGGGTGGCGAACTGTTTTTGCAACTGCTGGCCGCCCACCCGGAGGTGGACGCGATCTTTTTCGGCAACGACGACCTGGCCCAGGGCGCCCTGCTCGAAGCCCTGCGCCACGGCATCAAGGTGCCGGAACGTGTAGCCGTGCTGGGTTTCAACGACCTGCCCGCCTCGTCCTTCATGGTGCCGCGCCTGAGCAGCATCAGCACGCCACGGGAAGCCATCGGGCGCCGAGCGGCGGAGCATCTGCTGACGATCATGGCGGGCAACAAGGTGGCCAAGCCGGTGGTGGATATGGGGTTTGAGTTGCAGGTGCGCGAGAGCACCTGAGCGTCGAGCCGAACGCAATCAATGTGGTGCCCACAGAATCAGCGCCTGGCACAGATCCCCTGTGGGAGCGGGCTTGCTCGCGAAGGCGGTGGGTCAATCAATAAATTTTTAACTGAACCACCTGAAACTCAGATTTCCTACGTAATCGTGTAAGAGCAGTCAGAGCGCTGTGGGACGCCTGTAGGAAGTGCCTGACATTGCAGTAAGCGCCTTGCTCCGCTGCCTACGCTTACGTCAGAATCCGCCGGCTTGTGCGCCTCGGTGGCGGTCTCTAAGGTTTGACGGTCGCTGAATTTCTCGGTGATCGGGTTTAGTAGCCCGAGTTCGGTCACTCTAAGTGCATAAGTCTGCCCGCGTTAATGGCGGCTGTGCGTAGGGCACTTTCGGGTGCGCCGGCTTTGAGTGTCCACCGGTCTACTAACCTGCGTACAGTTGCCACCCTCGTTTAGTAGCGATACGGCGGCAGCCCATTCCAGGATGCTCTAATGATCAAACAAATCGATACGCCGCCAACCACCCTCTTCACCCTCATCCCCGATATCTCCACCGAAACCCTACTGGCCAACAGCTACGAAACCGTCTGCTCCGTCAGTACCCTCCTGCTCGACCTGTCCGATGACCTCACCGGCAAACATCGCGATATAGCCCTGGCCATTCATCAATTGAGCGAACTGAGCGTATTGCTGGTGGGCAAGGCCATGGACCAGCACACACCACGCTGCTGAGGCAAAACGCGATCCCTGTGGGAGCTGGCTTGCCTGCGATAGCCATAGGTATCTACACAACTTTGTGGGTTGTAACAGCAGACGGTAACCACGATGCGAAGCGAGTCGCTCTTGATCTGCTTTTGATCTTGATCTCAGGCGCCCCGTTAAACCACGCTGGCCGAACGCAGGCTTGAATTCGTGGGTAACCCGGCAGGACGCCGGGTTA
>NZ_WKCD01000305.1:0-6316 GCF_021606625.1 Pseudomonas sp. PA-4-8C | reverse complement strand
CGCTGGCCGAACGCAGGCTTGAATTCGTGGGTAACCCGGCAGGACGCCGGGTTAGCCGCCCCGCGCCATGGATGGCGCGTGGCGGCGGCCCACGGATTCAAGCCTGTGTTCGGGCACACCGAGCCTAGGCGAGGTGCCGAGTGGTGGGGCAAGAGCCCTTTTGGTTACTTTTGGGGCTCTTTTCCAAAAGTGACCCGCTGTCAGAGCGGAACCCTAAGTGGCCGTTACCGCAGCAATGGATATGTACACGGTCCAACTGTGCCGCCTGCCAGGCCGCCTTCGCGAGCAAGCCCGCTCCCACAGTTTGATCGCAGGGTGTCAGGTAGGTAAGTGTTGGCTGGTAGGCCGCCATCGCAGGCAAGCCAGCTCCCACATTTGGATCATGGGACTTCAGGTAGATAGGCGCCGGCTGTCAGGCCGTCACGGGCCTAGCCCGGGTTGAACAGCACCTGCTGCATCGCCTGAGGCGGCTGCCCGAACGCCCTGAGAAACGCCTGGCGCATGCGCTCGCGATCACCAAACCCGGTTTCGCGCGCCACCACTTCCACCGGGTGCCGGCTGATTTCCATCATCGCCCGCGCAGCTTCCACCCGCAGGGCCTCGATAGCTTTGGCCGGGGTCTGCCCGGTTTCTTCGCGAAACACCCGACTGAACTGGCGCGGGCTGAGCCGGGCAACGTCGGCCAGGGCCTCCACGGATAAATCCTGCGTAAGATTCTCGCGAGCGTAAGCCAGGGCCAACTGCACGCGGTCGGACTTGGGGTCCAGCTCCAACAAGGCCGACAATTGCGACTGCTCGCTGCCCCGACGTTGGGCAATCACCAGCTTGCGCGCAATACGCCGGGCCAGGTCGCTGCCCAGGTCGTCCTCCACCATCGCCAGCGCCAGGTCGACCCCCGCGCTCATGCCCGCACCGGTCCACACCTTGCCGTCGACAATGAACAACTTGTCTTCTTCCAGGCGGATATCCGGGTAGCGCTTGCGAAATGCCGGCGCATGGATCCAGTGGGTGGTGGTGCGCTTGCCAGCCAGCAGGCCAGCCTCGGCCAGTACAAAGATGCCCATGCATAACGACGCCACTCGGCGCGACTGCGCGGACGCGGCCTTGACCAGCTCCAGCAGGTTGGCCTCCGGCAGGCGAAACTCCAGGTAGCCACTGACAATCAGCGTGTCATAGCCCTCTGGCCGCAGCGCACTGGTGTTCACCGAAAAGCCCTGTGAGGTCATCACTGCGCCGCCGCTTTCCGACACCAGGTGAAACTCATAGGCCGGCTCGCCGCACAGCAGGTTGGCGCACTCGAACACCGAGCCCAGGCTGAGGCTCAACGACTGGAAATTCGGGTAAACCATCAGCGCAACGCTGTGCATTGCATCTCTCCAAGGGGCGGGGGAGAGGCAATTGTCGGCGCGTACCCGGCAAACGGCAACCGACTTTGGTGCATGTCCGCAATCCTTGCGGATATGACATTGTGAGCCAATGCCTGGCTGCCTAACATGGGGCCAACTGTTATTCACACCGATCGAGGCACTGGAAAATGAAAGTATTAATGGTACTGACCTCTCACGACCAGCTTGGCGATACCGGGCGCAAGACCGGCTTCTGGCTCGAAGAATTCGCCGCACCTTATTACGCATTCAAAGACGCTGGCGCCGAGGTGGTGTTGGCTTCCCCGGCCGGTGGCCAGCCGCCGCTGGACCCGAAAAGCGATGAACCGGATGCGCAAACCGAGCAGACCGAGCGCTTCGCCAAAGACCCGGCTGCGCAGCAAGCCTTGGCGACCACCGTGAAGCTGGACTCGGTCAACGCCGCCAACTTCGACACCGTGTTCTACCCAGGCGGCCACGGCCCGCTGTGGGACCTGGCGGAGTCGCCGGTGTCCATCGCGCTGATCGAAGCCTTCGAGCGGGCCGGCAAGCCCATCGGCTTTGTGTGCCATGCACCGGGTGCTTTGCGTCACGTCAAGGCGGTTAACGGTGAGCCATTGATCAAGGGCCGCCGCGTCACCGGGTTCTCCAACTCGGAAGAGGCCGCCGTGCAGTTGACTGAAGTCGTGCCGTTTCTGATTGAAGATGAATTCAAAAAACTGGGCGGCCAGTATGAGAAGGGCGCTGACTGGCAATCCTTCGTCCTCGTCGATGGCTTGCTGGTGACTGGGCAAAACCCAGGCAGCTCCAGCGAAGTGGCCAAGGCCCTGCTGACACTCTGCGCTTAAGTTAATCCACTGATTTATACGGTGGCGACTCCCAGGAGTCGCCACGGTTTTCGTTCGTCCTGAATTTGGAATATCTCCGTGCCTGACTGCATCCTGAACACCCCGATCAAGCTGGGGCATCACCGCTTGAACAACCGTGTCGTACTCCCGCCGCTGACCCGCCAGCGCAGCGCCCAGCCGGGTAATATCGCCACCGACCTGATGGCCGAGTATTACCGTCAGCGGGCCAGTGCCGGGTTCATGGTCAGCGAGGGTACGCAGATCGAACCCCGGGGCCAGGGCTACGCGTGGACGCCGGGCATCCATACACCGGCGCAAATCCAGGGTTGGCGCAAAGTCACCGCAGCGGTGCATGCCGAGGGTGGGGTGATCTTTGCCCAGCTATGGCACGTGGGGCGGGTGTCCCATAACGCGCTGCAACCTGACGGTGGTGCGCCGGTGGGGCCGTCTGCGCTGGCGGCGTTGCAAGCCAAAGCCTTCATTGAGACCGGGCCGGGTGTGGGTGAACTGGTACAGCCCCCCGTACCCCGTGCCTTGACCACGCTGGAAATCGAAGAGCTGGTGGGGCACTACGCCCAGGCTGCACGCAATGCCCTGGACGCCGGGTTCGACGGTGTGGAAATCCACGCGGCCAACGGCTACCTGGTCAACCAGTTCATCTCGGCCCATTCCAACCTGCGTGAGGATGAGTACGGCGGCTCGCTGGACAATCGCCTGCGCTTGCTGCGCGAGATTGTCGAAGCGGTGTGCAAGGTGGTGGGGCCGGAACGCCTGGGCGTGCGCTTTTCACCGCTGTTCAGTGGCACCGACCTGGACCGGGTCTACATCGGCCTGGTGGAGGAAGACCCGCACCATACCTATATCGAAGCGATCAAGGTGCTGGAGGCGTCGGGCATCGCCTATGTGTCCATTGCCGAAGCCGATTGGGACAACGCGCCCGACCTGCCCGACACATTCCGCCAGGCCGTGCGCCGCACCTTCAGCGGCAGGATCATCTACGCCGGGCGCTACACCGCCGAGCGCGGCGCACGGCTGGTAGAGGCCGGGTTGGCGGACTTGATCGCCTTTGGACGGCCCTTCATCGCCAACCCGGACTTGCCCCAGCGGCTGTTCAATGGCTGGCCCTTGAATGCGTTGAAGGCCGAAGGCTTGTATGGCGGGACAGAGGCGGGGTATGTGGATTATCCGGTGTATGCCCAACAGCCGTGATAGCCCATGATGGCCTGTGTTTTATCCAGTGTGGGAGGAGGCTTGCCCTAGCGCCGGTCAGTTAAACGAACGCTATGCTCGAAGCAATGAAGATCAAATGTGGGAGCTGGCTTGCCTGCGAAAGCGGTCGTGCAGTAACAGATACAGTGACTGACACACCACCTTCGCGAGCAAGTCGAATCGCCTCACTTCACCCGCAACACAATCTTGCCGATATGGTCCCCACCTTCCATCCGCGCATGGGCCTGGGCGGCGTCGGTGTAGGCGTAGACCTGGTCGATCATCGGCAGGCAACGCCCGGCACTGAGTACCGGCCACACGTGTTCGCGCAGGTGCTGGGCAATTTCGGCCTTCTCTTCTCGAGTGCGGGCGCGCAGCAGTGAACCGGTGATCACCGCGCGTTTGCCGAGGATGGTCAGCAGGTCGACGTCGTTGGCCTTGGCGCCACCGAGAAAACCGAGGATCACCAGGTGGCCGTCCATGCCCAGGGCCTTGAGGTTGTTGTTAAGGTACGAGGCACCCATGATGTCGAGGATCACGTTGACGCCCTTGCCGTCGGTTTGTTTGGCGATGACCTCGGCAAAGTCCTGTTCGCGGTAGTTGATCGGCTCGGCGCCGAGCTTGGCAATCGCTGCGCATTTGTCGGCGCTGCCGGCCGTGGCGAATGCCTGGATGCCGAATTCCTGGCAGAGCATCAACGCGGTGGTGCCGATACCGCTGGTGCCACCGTGGATCAAGACGCGCTGGCCTTTCTGGGCTCCGCCGAGGCCGAACAGGTTGGCCCACACCGTAAAGAAGGTTTCCGGTACGGCAGCGGCCTGAATCCAGTCCATGCCCGCGGGGATCGGCAGCGCCTGGCTGGCCGGCACCGCGCAATACTGCGCATAGCCGCCGCCATTGGTCAGGGCACAGACCTTGTCGCCCAGGCTGTATTCGTTCACGCCAGTGCCCAGCGCCACCACTTCACCGGCCACTTCCAACCCCGGAATCGGGCTCATGCCGGGCTTCATCGGGTATTTGCCCGCGCGTTGCAAGGCGTCTGGGCGGTTGACCCCGGCGGCGTGCACGCGAATCAGAATCTCGCCTGGCCCGGCCACCGGTACGTCGGCGCTGCGTGGCTGCAAGACCTCGGGCCCGCCAGGGGTGGTGATTTCGATCAGGGTCATTTCTTGGGGGAGCGTCATGGAAAAGTTCCTGTAGCGATGAGCGTATGGGTTGGGACCGTAGCGCGGGGTCGGCAGTTCAGCAAGATCATGCCGGGTTCTTTGGGCAATGCAAACGCAGGATTTCAGCACAAGCCTGCAAGTGCGGCGACGCGGTGTTGGACACACTGACTGTCGGTCATTTTCGACGCAAACAGGTGGCATATGAACCAAGCAAGAAATCAGGACATCGGGCTGTTGTTTTTGCGGGCCAGTGGGGCATTGTTCCTGCTGTGGGTGCATGGGTTGCCCAAGTTGCTGCACTACAGCGAACAACTAAAGCTGATCGAAGACCCGTTTCACCTGGGCGCGTCTATCACCTTGCTGCTGGCGATTTTCGCCGAGGTGCTGTGCCCATTGCTGATCCTGGCAGGCGTGCTGGTGCGCCTGGCGTGCCTGCCGATTCTGGCGGTGCTGGTCATCGCTTTGCTGGTGGTGCACCCGGAGTGGACGCTGTTCGAAGGGCAGTTCGGTTGGCTGCTGCTGATCATCTTCACCAGCGTGCTGATCGCAGGGCCAGGGCGGCTGGTGTTGAGCCAGCGTTTTGCCTGAACAAAAAAGGCCGGGCGAACCCGGCCTTTTGCCGTCTGCCTTCTGTAGGAGCGAGCTTGCTCGCGAAAAACTCATAGGCGCCGCGTTCATTCAGCAAGCACGCGTTATCGTTGACGTTCTTCGCGAGCAAGCTCGCTCCTACAAGTGCATCGAGGTATCAGCGGTTCAGGAACGCCAACAGGTCTTCGTTGAGCTGTTGAGCGTGGGTCACTGCAAACCCGTGCGGCGCATCCTTGTACACCTTCAATTGCGCGCCCTCGATCATCTGCGCCGCGACTTTGCCGGTGGTGTCGAACGGCACGATCTGGTCGCCGTCGCCATGGATCACCAGGGTCGGTACGTCGATCTTGCCCATGTCCGGGCGGAAGTCGGTTTGCGAGAACGCTGTGACGCAATCCACGGTCGACTTGAGCGAGGCAAGCATGGCGATCTGCAGGGTTTGGCTGAGCACACCCTCCGAGACGTGCTGGCCTTTATTGAGACCGAAGAACGGCGTGTTGAAGTCGCTGATGAACTGCGCACGATCCTTCAGCAGGCCGGCCTTGATGCCATCGAACACTTCGCCAGGCACGCCTTGGGGGTAATCGGCTTGCTGGCCGAAGATCGGCGTGACCGCGCCAAGCAACACCAGGCCGGCGACACGGGCACTGCCGTGGCGGGCGATGTAGCGCGCCACGTCACCGCCACCCATGGAGAAGCCCACCAGGGTCACGTCCTGCAGGTCCAGGTGTTCGATCAACTGGGCGATATCGTCAGCGAAGGTGTCGTAGTCGTTCCCGGTCCATGGCTGGTCCGAGCGGCCAAAGCCACGACGGTCGAACGCAATGGTGCGAAAGCCACGGCTGCTCAGGTATTCCATCTGGTATTCCCACATGTCCGCATCCAGCGGCCAGCCATGGCTGAACAGCACGGGCTTACCGCTGCCCCAGTCCTTGAAGTAGATCTGTGTACCGTCTTTGGCAACGAATGTGCTCATCTGAAACTCCTTGCAGGGCTGAAAAAGGGCGGTGTAAAAACCGCATCACTATTGCCGTAAACCTGGGCCCAGGCTTGTATGGGTGTGCTTGTCTCACCAACTGAACTTGAGCTCCATGCCCAGGTAATTGCTGTCGTGCCCACCGGCATCACGCAGGGTCTGGCC
>NZ_WKCD01000304.1:0-6317 GCF_021606625.1 Pseudomonas sp. PA-4-8C | reverse complement strand
GCTCTGCTGGGATTGTCCAGACACGCCTTTCAAAGTCGATGTCTGCCCAGCGAGTAGTTGCCGCCTCGGCAGGGCGAGTCATCGTGTGCAATTGCCATTCGATCAGGCAGCGGGTCGTGCGTTTGATGCTGGCGTTTGCGATCTCCATCATGAGTTCGGGGAGTTCTTCGGGCGGAAGCGCAGCCATATTCTCTTTCTTGGGCTTCTTGAATACAGCCCTGATGCCGCTGAGCGGGTTGGAGAAGATCAGGCCGGAGTTTACGCCGTAGGTCATGATCTCGTTTAGCCGCTGGCTAAGACGTTTGACCGTCTCCAGGCTGCCTTTCGCTTCGATTGGGCGAAGCAATGCGATCACCATCGGCGCGGTGATCTTCGCGAGTGGTGTCGTCTTCAAATCGGGAAACACGTGCAGTGAGAGCGACCGCCAGATGTCTTCGGCGTAGGCCGGGGTGACCGAGTCCTTCTTAAGCTCGAACCAGGCGGTGGCCACGTTCTCGAAGGTGTGTTCCGTTTCTGCGCGCTTGGCCTCATTCAACGTATTGCGCTGTACTTTTGGATCGATGCCTCGGGCGAGCAACTCGCGGGCTTCGACTGCCTTCTTTCGTGCGTTCGCCAGTGACAGTTCGGGGTAGGTCCCGAAGCCGATGTTGATGCGCTTCTTGGTGACCGGTTCGCGGTAGTTGAAATTCCACAGCAACGAACCGTTGCTGCGTACTCGGAGCTGCAAACCGTCACCGTCAGTAAGGACGTAATCCTTGGACGCGGGTTTGACTCCCTTGAGCTGTCGATCGGAGAGACGGAGGTTTTGAGCAGGCATGAGATTCTCCTCAGGCACTGATTCGGTATTCCAAAGATTAGCACCGGATGTGATGGAATACCCTCTGGAATACCCGAATGGCTGGAACTCAAAAACTCTCAAAAGACCGCAAAAGCGCTGGAAACCGCGTATTTACTGGCTCGCAGGCACAAAAAAAGACGTCCGTGGACGTCTTTGTTTGATCATTTGGTGGAGCCGGGGGGATTTGAACCCCCGTCCGCCAGTACTCCGCTGTCGGTACTACATGCGTAGCCGTTTCTATTAAGTTAACCCTCAGCGACCCGAAGGGCAGGGTGCTTTGGGCGAGTTGTGTAAGTTTTAGCCGCTTCGTCCACAACGTACTGCACGGCGATTCTGTTCTATATGACAATCACTTTGGGTTTACAGACATCCCCTGGTGATTGCTGGACCCGAAGGTACCAGAAGCTCAGGGCTAAGGCTGCTTACGCAGCGAGAGCGAATTCCTGGCCGTAGTTTTCGTCATTGGCAACTATAAGAAGTTGCAACAGTGGATTTACGAGTTCTGTTACCAACTCGGCATGCACCTAAAGTTTCGCGACCGGCGTCGAATCCTAAACGGCCCCGTGCTTGTAACTCGTTGTTTCTTAGTGAGTGACAAGCCTGTGCAGTGTACGCCAAAAGCTCAGCGAAGGCCAACCCGAAGGTTGGCCCTCTCGCTTACTGGCCGCCTTTCTCGCTGTTCTGCAGGTCTTGCAGGGCCTTGGAGGTGATTTCGATGCACTTCTTCTCATCACCGGCGGCGTGGGCGGCCTTGGCCTGGGAGACGGCGGTGTCTATTTCGCCACTTTTACCGCTGGTGTCGGTGGCGAGCAGGGCTTTGCCGTTGTTGATTTTGTCCAGGTTGATCTGGCACAGGTCTTTGTCACCGGCGGCGAAAGCGGGGGAGGCGAGCATCGCAGCGGTCATGAACAAGCCAGCAAGAGCGGAACGCTTCATAGGGTGTCTCCTTGCGCAAAAGGGCTCGACGCTGCTGGCGGGCAACCGCTGCCAGCGACATCACTGATTGGCCTCGTTGGTCGAGGCCTATGCAGATGACTGCGCCGGTGCGCGAGGGTTCGGTTTTTTTGCCGGGTCAGTGGGGGCGGGCGCGGGTGACGCGGTCTACCAGGTAGACCAGGCCGTGGTAGTTGATGCCGCCATGCTGGCTCAGGCCGATCTCGCAGGTGCGGCTGGTGGAGATGCCTTCGCTGCAATGTTGCACGGCGTCCTTGAGTGAGCGCAGGGAGTGGGCGTTGAGTTCCGGGGTGGTGAAGCCTTTGTCGCCGGCAAAGCCGCAGCAATGAATGCCTTCGGGGATCACCACGGTTTTGGCGCAGCGTCGTGCGAGTTCGATCAGTGCCTGGCTCTCGCCCAGGTGTTGGGTGCTGCAGGTGACGTGCACGGCGATGGGCGCTTCCTGGGGTGTGAAGTCGAGGCGGTCCATCAGGTGGGTGCGGATAAAGCGCACGGGGTCGTAGAGGTCCAGGCGCGTTTCTCCCAACTCTTGCACCAGGCGTAGGGTGCAGGGGCTGGTGTCGCAGTAGATCGGGTCGAGGCCGCCGCGGCTGGCGTGGAGCAGGGCGCCGATCAGTTCCTGGCGCTTGTGTTCGGCCTGCTCGGCGTAGCCCTTGGATGCGAAGGGTTGGCCGCAGCAGAGGCTGTCCTGATTGTCGGGGAAGACTACCTGGTAGCCGGCTTTTTCCAGCAACTGCCGGGTTTTGTCGTACAGCGAGATTTGCTCTTTATCGCCGGCTGCCGGGCCCATGGCGCGGGAGACGCAGGCGGCCAGGTACACCACGCGAGGGCGCGCGTCTGTCACAGCGGGGCTGAAGCGGATGGCTTTTTCGGGCTGTGGCATGGCGTTGGTCCACTGCGGTATTTGCCCTTTGGACAGCTTGGTCAGTGTGCTCGAAAGCTTGGCCAGCCGTGGAGCGCCCAGCAGCATGCGCGCACCGTTGGCGACGTGCAGGGTAAAGCGCGCACCTTGCAGCGCGGTTGCGAAATGGCTGGCGAGCCAGTCGGCGGTTTTCGTACGGTCGGCCTCGCGGCTGCGCAGTTTTTTTACCAGGTCGCCGGTATTGATGCCTACAGGGCAGCGTTGCGCGCATAAGCCGGTGGCGGCGCAGGTGTCGATGCCCTGGTAGTGGTAGGCCGCTTCCAGTTCGGAGGTGTCCACGCCTGCGCGCTTTTTGGCCTGGATGTCGCGCCAGATCACGATGCGCTGGCGCGGGCTCAGGGTCAGGCCTTTTGACGGGCACACCGGCTCGCAGAAGCCACACTCGATGCACTTATCCACAAGCTCATCGGCGGCGGGCAACGGCTTGAGGTGTTTGAGGTGGATCTGCGGGTCTTCGCTGAGCACCACATCCGGGTTGAGGATGCCGTTGGGGTCGAGCAGGCGCTTGAGCTGCCACATCAGTTGATAAGCGTCGCTGCCCCATTCCAGTTCGACGAAAGGGGCCATATTGCGTCCGGTGCCGTGTTCGGCCTTCAGCGAGCCACCGAACTCCACGGCCACCAGTTGCGCGACGTCATCCATGAACGCTTGATAGCGTGAGACTTCTTCGCTGCTGCTGAAGCCTTGGGTGAACACAAAGTGCAGATTGCCTTCCAGGGCATGTCCGAAAAGGATGGCTTCGTCGTAGTGGTGTTTGTCGAACAGTGCGATCAAGCGGTTCACGCCAATCGCCAGTTGTTCTACCGGGAAGGTCACGTCTTCGATGATCACGGTGGTGCCGGTTTTGCGTACGGCGCCTACGGCGGGGAAGGTGTCTTTGCGGATGGCCCACAGGCGTGCGTTTTCCAGTGGGTCTTCGGTGAAGTCGACTTGTTTCTCCACGGGAAACGCCGCCAGGGACGCCATGATCAGCGTCAGTTGTTCGTGCAGCAGTGAGGGCGAAGCGGCGCGGGATTCGATCAGCAGTGCGCAGGCGTTTTCCGATAGATGCTGTACGAAAGCAGGCATACCCGGTTTGTCCTGCACCGAGCGCATGCTGCGTCGGTCAAGCAGTTCAACGGCGGAGACCGGCTGGGTTTTCAGCACGGTGACGGCATTGCAGCAGGTTTCGACATCCGGGAAGACGATCAGCGCCGAGGCTTTGTTGGGGTGATCGATTACGGTGTCGTAGGTGACCGCACTGATAAACCCCAGGGTGCCCTCGGAGCCGACCAGCAGGTGGCTGAGGATATCCAGCGGGTCATCGAAATCCACCAGGGCGTTGAGTGACAGGCCGGTGGTATTTTTCAGGCGGTATTTGTGGCGGATCTTTGCCGCCAGCTCAGTATTTGCCCGTGTCTGGCGACCTAGTAGGGCCAGGCGTTTAAGCAGTGCGCTATGTGACTGGCGGAAGGCTTGCACGCTGGCGGCATCTTCGGTGTCCAGGCGGCTACCATCAGCCAGCACCAGGCGGATGCCCGCCAGGGTGTGGTAAGTGTTTTGCGCCGTGCCGCAGCACATGCCACTGGCGTTGTTGGCGACGATTCCGCCGATCTTGCAAGCATTGATAGACGCTGGGTCCGGCCCGATCTTGCGCCCGAACGGTGCGAGCCAGGCATTGGCCTGGGCGCCGATCACGCCGGGTTGCAGGCGTATCTGGGTGCCTTGCCCGCGAATTTCGCGGTGGTTCCAGTTATCACCCAGCACGATCAGCACCGAGTCGCTGATGGCCTGGCCCGAGAGGCTGGTGCCTGCGGCACGGAAGGTCACCGGCACGCGGTCGCGCTGGGCCAGTTGCAGCAGTGTCACCACTTCGTCTTCTGACTCCACGCGGATCACCAGTTGTGGGATCAGTCGGTAGAAGCTGGCGTCGGTGCCGAAGGCGAGGGTGGAAAGTGGATCGTCGAAGCGGCGATCTTGCGGGATCAGTTGTGCGACGTCGCTCAGGAAAGCAGCAGGCAGGCTCATCGGTCCTCCAGAAATAGCAGACGCCGGAAGGATGCCCCGGCGTCGATTCTTACCCTATTACGTGCAGGTCTCAGTGCACCAGCATACCGGTGAACCAGTACGCCTGCGCCAAGGTGATCAGCCCGACGATGGTGGCAAAAAACAGGCTGTGCTTGAGGGTAAAGCGGAACAGATCGGATTCCTTGCCCACCAGGCCTGTGGCGGCGCAGGCCACGGCGATGGATTGCGGCGAGATCATTTTGCCGGTCACGCCACCGCTGGTGTTCGCGGCTACCAGCAGGGTGTCGTTGACGCCGATCTGGTGCGCAGTGGTGGCTTGCAATGAGCTGAACAGGGCGTTGGATGAGGTATCGGAGCCTGTCAGGAAAACTCCCAGCCAACCAAGGAATGGCGAGAAGAACGGGAAGGCTGCACCGGTGCCGGCCAGAACCAGGGCCATGGTCGAGGACATGCCGGAGTAGTTGGTGACGAACGCGAATGCCAGCACCATGCCGATGGAGAGGATCGGCCAGCGCAGCTCGTAGAAGGTCTCTTTTAAAGTGGTAAGACCAGTTTTTATATCGATTTTCAGTACGAGCATGGAAACCAGTGCCGAGAAGAAGATCGCAGTGCCCGTAGCTGAAATCGGGTCCAGCTTGAAGACGGCCGGGATGGCGGTCGGGTTGGTCACGATGGGCGCGACTTTAACCACCAGTTGATCCAGGTGCGGGATCGCGAAATTGAACACCCAGCCGTACATCGAACCGCCCGCGGCGAACAGGGCCTTGAAGGGTTTGAGGGTCCAGATGGTCACCAGTACGGTGAGGATCAGGAACGGCGACCACGCCTTGAAAATTTGCCCCAGGCTGTAGGGCGAAACCACGGTGTTGCGTGGCAAGCCGAAGCCGCCGGCGCTGGAGGTGACCGCTACGCTGGAGGTGGCGCCGGCAATTTGTGCGCCTGCGGTGCGCTTGGGTTGCCAGACCTTCAGGAACAGCGTCAGGGCAATCAGGCTGGCGAGTGCCGAGGTGATGTCCGGCAGCTCTGGGCCAATGAAGTTGGAGGTGAAATATTGGGTGACGGCAAAGCTCAAGCCCGCCACCAAGGCTGCCGGCCAGGTTTCGCGAACGCCGCGCAGGCCGTCCATCATGAACACCAGCCAGAACGGCACGAACAGCGACAGCAGCGGCAGTTGGCGGCCGGTCATGGCGCCAATCTTGAACGCATCAATGCCGGTGACCTGGCCGGCGACGATGATCGGAATGCCCAATGCGCCGAAGGCCACGGGCGCGGTATTGGCAATCAGGCACAGGCCGGCGGCGTACAGAGGGTTGAAGCCCAGGCCTACCAGCAGCGCGGCGGTGATCGCCACGGGCGCGCCAAAACCGGCCGCGCCTTCCAGGAAGGCGCCAAAGCAGAAGCCGATCAGCAGCACCTGCAAGCGCTGGTCATCGGTGATCGACAAGACGGAGCTGCGAATGATCTCGAACTGGCCGCTCTTGACCGTCAATTTGTACAGGAATACCGCCGCGACGATGATCCAGGCGATGGGCCACAAGCCGTAGGCAAAACCATAACCGGCCGCAGCCAGCGCCATGTCTACCGGCATCTGGAAGG
>NZ_WKCD01000303.1:0-6347 GCF_021606625.1 Pseudomonas sp. PA-4-8C | reverse complement strand
TCTTGGGACAGGTCACCGTACACCTGCAAAAAACCGAGCAGACGTGTGCGCTCTTCGCCACTTAATACATCATCGAGAGCGTCGCGTTGCACCGCCTTGGCCAGCAACCCCGACAGATGCCCGCGGGTATCGTTGAGCGCCTGGCCGACGCTAAACGCTGCCTGGCTCAGGTCCGGTCGCACCTGGGCGCCATGGCTGCTGTTGACCAGCACTTCCAACGGCACGCCCAGTTCACTGCAATAGTCGAGGATCGTGCGGTGCTGGCTGGGAATGCGCGCCGGCCCGGCGTTGAAATACTGGCCAGGGTCAAACCCCACCGTCTGCGAGCGACCGTCCTTATAGTCCACGCGGTCGCCGTTACGCAGAGTCCAGGTGCGGCCACCCA
The DNA here is from genome assembly GCF_021606625.1 of Pseudomonas sp. PA-4-8C. NCBI lineage: Bacteria > Pseudomonadati > Pseudomonadota > Gammaproteobacteria > Pseudomonadales > Pseudomonadaceae > Pseudomonas > Pseudomonas sp. PA-4-8C. Next base: position 5,962 of record NZ_WKCD01000303.1, on the reverse strand, counting down.
CGCGCTCGCGGGCCTCCAGCACCTGCACGCTGAAGCCCGCGCGCGTCAACTCCAGCGCAGTGACCAACCCAGCAATCCCGGCGCCCAGCACCAGTACACGGGTGCCCTGCCCCAGGCCGTCCTTGAGTTTCAGTGGTTGCGGTCGACGGTGTGACGATGGGCCCAGGCCCAACACTGCCAGTGCATCCTTGACCGCTTTCTCACCGCCCACCGCTGCGATACTCGACAGCGCTTCACGTCGTGTCAGTCCCATGTCTGTGCCTCCTTAATCCGCCAGCCCAGGCGGGTTGATCAGCGACTGGTCGACCCGTTCCACATCCAGGCCCCAACGTTGCAGCACCTGCGCATATTGCCCCCCGGCAATCGCACCTTGCAGGGCAGTGTGAATCGGTTTGACCAGGCCGTTGTCCTTGCGCGTGGTCACCGCGATATCCGCCTGCAACGGCCAGCCACCGTTGACGGTGCCGACGCGCTTGATGCCGCCGGTGATCGCCGCCGAATAGGCGTACACCGAGTTCGGCCCGAACAGTGCGTCACTGCGCCCCGACTGCACCGCCAGTTGTGCGGCGGCCTGGTCGTCGAAGTACTGCAACAACGCAGGTTTGAGGCCGGCTTTCTCATTGGCCTCGTTCCAGGCCAGCAGGACTTTTTCCTGGTTGGTGCCGGAGCCGACAATGATCTTCAGCCCGGCAATGTCCGCCGCCTGCTTGATCTCGTTGATCTTGCTGGTGCTCTTGACGTAAAACCCGAGCACATCCTGGCGGTAAGTGGCGAAGTCGAAGCGCTTTTTGCGCGCCTCGGTCACGGTGACGTTGCTGATCACCGCGTCGTATTTGCCCGAGCTGACGCCCAGGGGCCAGTCTTCCCAACTGGTTTGCACCACGTTGAGTTGCAGGCCAAGGCTGTCGGCCACCAATTGGGCGGTGTCGGCCTCGCTGCCGATGGTGGTCTTGTCGTCACTGGCCAGCAGTGCCAGCGGTGGCCCGGCTACGCCGGAGACGGCCACGGTGAACTTGCCCGGCTGGGCGAACTTGAAGCCTGGCGGGATCTGCGCGATGGCCGCGTCATTGCGTGGCGCATGGATGCGCGGGCGGTCGGGGCTGAGGTCCACCGGTTGCACGGCGAATGCGCTGTGGGCCGTGGCCCCGGCAATTGCCAACAGGGCGACACGGGCAGTAGTGATAAACATGGGCAGTCACTCCTTGAACTAAAGCACTTTGCCGAGAAAGGCCTGGGTGCGGGGATGTCGGGGTTGGCGAAAAATCTGTTCAGGCGGGCCTTCTTCGATCAGTTGACCGTCGCAGAGGAACACCACGTGGTCGGCCACTTCGCGGGCAAAGCCGATCTCATGGGTGACGATCACCAGGGTCACGCCCAGTTGGGTCAAGCCCTTGATCACGTCCAGCACCTCGCCCACCAGTTCCGGGTCGAGGGCTGAGGTGGGCTCGTCGAACAGCAGCACTTTGGGGTCGAGCGCCAAGGCCCGGGCGATGGCGACGCGTTGCTGTTGGCCGCCGGAGAGCTGGCGCGGATAGGCGTCGGCCTTATCCGCCAGGCCGACCTTGGCGAGTAATTCATCGGCCTTGTCACGGGCCTGCACCCGGCTCCAGCGCTTGTGCGCCAGGGGCGCTTCGGCGATGTTTTCCCAGGCGGTGAGGTGGGGAAACAGGTTGAAGTTCTGGAACACGAAGCCCACGTCGATGCGGCGCTTGAGGATCTCGCGTTCGGTGAGTTCAAACAGCAGGTCGCCTTTGCGCCGATAACCGACGTATTCACCGTCGATGGTGATATGCCCGCTGTCGATCTTCTCCAAGTGGTTGATGGTGCGCAGCAAGGTGGACTTGCCCGAGCCGGACGGCCCGAGGATCACCGTGACCTTGCCAGGGTCAATGCTCAGGTCGATGTGATCGAGTACCTGCTGGTTGCCAAAGCGCTTGCCCACGCCCTGGATTTGAATGCGCCCGGCGCGTGCTTCAGGCATGGGCCTTCTCCTTGAACCAGCGGCGCACGCGCTGCAGCGGCGTGGGTGGCAGCACCCGCGCGGTGCCCCGGGCGAAGTGGCGCTCGACGTAGTACTGGGCGCTGGTGAGCGCGGTGGTGATGATCAGGTACCAGACCGTGGCGACGATGAGCAACGGGATCACCGCCTGGGTGCGGTTGTAGATGACCTGCACGGTGTAGAACAGCTCGGGCAAGGCCAGCACGTAGACAATCGAGGTGCCCTTGACCAGGCCGATGATTTCGTTGAACCCCGACGGCAAGATCGAGCGCAGCGCCTGGGGCAAAATGATCCGGAAGATGCGTCGAGAGGCCGGCAACCCCAAGGCCGCCGCCGCTTCATGCTGGCCGGCATCTACACCGATCAGCCCACCGCGAATGATCTCCGCCGCGTAGGCCGCCTGCATCAGGCTCAAGCCCAGGACGGCCACGGTAAATTGGCTGAGCACATCCACGGTCGACCACTCGGCGAACACCAGGTCGGTGAACGGCACGCCTAGCACGATGTGGTCGTACAGGTAGGCAAAGTTGTAGAGGATGATCAGCACCAGCAGGGCCGGCATCGAGCGGAAGAACCAGATATAGCCCCAGGCCAACGCCGCCAGCAACGGCGAACCCGACAGCCGCGCCAGGGCCAGCGCGGTGCCCAGCAGGATGCTGAACACTGTGCTCAGCAGCGTCAGCAGCAACGTCTGGCCCAAGCCGCGCAGCACCGAGGGCGAGAAGAACCACTGGCCGAACACCCCCCATTCCCAACGCGGGTTGCTGGCCAGGGAGTGCACGATGGCGAGCAACACCAGCGCGGCGAAAATCGACCCGGCCCAGCGCCAGGGGTGTCGGGCCGGCACCACGCGCAACGCCTTGATGGGCGTGGCCGCACGGCGCAGGCGCAGCGGTTGGGCGCTGACTTCATCCAGCAGGTCGTAGGGTTTGGCAACAATGGGCATGTTCTTTTCCTCGCAGGCCTCAGAAGGCGTAAGTCAGCCGGGTGTAGTAATACCCGCCGGTAAAACCGTAGGGCGAATAGGTGCCGTAGCTGGCAACCATGGTGCTGCTCGGCACCCCTTGTTTCTTGGGATAGAGGTCGAACAGGTTCTTGGCGCCGATGGCGATGTTCAGGTCTTTGGTGAGGCTGTAGCCAAGGTCGAGGTCGGTGATCCAGCGGGCGTTGTAGACCCGGTCCAGATCACGATTGGCCGATGAGTTCACTTCCTTGTACGAGCCGTAGCGGGTCAGGGCCAGGTTGAGATTGAAGCGCTCGATGCGCCAGTCACCGCCCAGGATCAGCTTGGTGTTGGGTTGCACGCCGGTGATCAGGTTGCGCGCCTGGCGGTCCATCAGGTCGTAGGAGGTACCGAGGATGTCGGTAGATTCCTTGTAGTTGAGGATTTTGGTCTGGTTCCAGTTGAACGCGGCGGTCCACTTCAGCGCGCCGAACGCGCCCAGGTCCTGGTTATAGCTGCTGACCAGGTCCAGGCCTTTGGTGCGAGTGTCGGCTCCGTTGATAAAGTACTGGCCGCCAGAGGTGGAGTTGATACCGTTGTTCTGCAATACCTGGGTGACCTCAGGGCCCAGTAAGGTGCCGGTTAGGGTGATGCGGTCACGCAGGTTGATCACGTAGGCATCGGCGGTGAAGCTCAGGCGGTCGGTGGGTGTGAGCGTGAAACCGAGGCTGAAGTTGGTAGAACGCTCGGGCTTGAGCTCCTGCGCGCCTAGTGCCTGGGCCGCCGCCGAACCCACCGGCAGCACGCCATAGTTGATCGACTGATACACCCCATCGACGACGCCATAGGTGGTGGAGCGCGCACTGAACAGGCTGTTGGCCAGGGACGGCGCCCGAAAGCCATTGCTCACCGTGGCGCGCACCGCGAACTGCGGGGTGAAGTCGTAGCGGGTGGTCAGCTTGCCGCTGCGGGTAGCGCCCACGCCCTCGTTGTAATGCTCATAACGCACCGCCGTGCCGACGTACCAGTTAGGCAAGGGGTTGAAACCCACGTCCACATAACCGGCCAGGCTGTTGCGCGAGGCGCTGCTTTCTTCGTCCGGTGAAATACCATTGGTGACCTGCGCCCCGGACGATGCGCAGTTACCCGGCGCCACGCAGTAACCGCCATTGGCATAGGACGCGTAATCGCCGGCTTGCACCTCGTAGGTGTCGCGCCGATGCTCGAAGCCGTAGGACAGGTCCAAGGGCTTTTGCAGACCGATGTCGAAGCCACGCTTGAAGTCCAAGTTGGTGGTCAGCTCGGTGGAAATCCAGGTGCCGGAGGTGAAGCTGTTCGGCGTGGCTTGGCCCAGGGAAGGGTTCTGGTTGTGGGTGGTGCCCTGCTCCGCTTCGTTGCGCCCGTAGGTGGTAGACAAGTCCCAGTCCCACTCGCCCACAGTGCCCTTGCCACCGAACGCCGCCTGGAAGTCGTCCTCGTCGATGTACCAGGTCGGAGTGTACCCGGCCGGGTAACCATTGGGCCCGGTGGTGATGGTGTTGGTGATGGTCGGCAAGCGGAAGTTCTGCCCCTGCTCGGCCTTGCGTCGCGAGTAGGTGGTAAAGGAGTAGAGGCTGAGGCTGTCGTCGATCGGCAACTCGGCGTTATAGCCCAGGGTCAGCAGGTTGGTCTTGGGCGTGCCGTAGCCGCCATAGGTGGACTTGCCCGCCAGGCCATAGGCTTGCTCATAGGTGTAGCCGTTGGCGCTGGCCTTGTTGTCATCGTTCTGGCTGCGCGCATCCAGGGCCAGTTGCACGATGCCGCCATTGCCGATTTCGAAGCCCTTGTTGAGGCTTTGCTGCACGGTCTGTTTCTTGCCGTCGTAGCCAAGGCCGGCGTTGGTCACCGAGGTACCGCGGGTGTCGGCCTTGAGGATCACGTTGATCACCCCTGCGATGGCGTCAGACCCGTATTGGGCAGCCGCCCCATCGCGCAGCACTTCGACATGGTCGATGGCGCTGATGGGGATCAGGTCCAGATCAGCCGGCGCCGCGCCGGTGTTGATGCCGTTGATATTCAGGGTAGCGCTGGTGTGGCGGCGCTTGCCGTTGACCAGCACCAACACTTCGGCGGCGCTCAAGCCCCGCAGGTTCGGTGCCCGGGCAATGCCGCTGGCGTCCCAACCGGTTTTTTCCGGCAGGGTCAGCGACGGAATCACCGCGCTCAACGCCTCCATCAACCCGGGCTTGCCGGTGTTTTGCAATTGCTGGGCGCTGACCACGTCAATCGGCACCGGGCTGCTAGTAACCGTGCGCTGCTCGGCGCCACGGTTGCCGGTCACAACGACCGTAGACAAAGTGCTGTCATCCTGGGCCTGCGAAGCTGCGGCGAACAGCGACAGGGTCAGGGCAGCAGTAGGTTGCAGAATGTGCTTCATATCCATTCCCAGCTTTTTCCAAATCGCAAAGTCGGGCAGACACGCGCCTGGCGCGGTGTGGCCGGTAATCAAAGGGGCGATGCGGCTTGGGCTAGGTGTGGGGCAAGCGAGGGGGTTGAAGTGGCAACATACGTTGAGCTCCCGTCCAACGACTCTGCGGCGGCGGGAGGATTACCCGGTCAGGCGCGCAGAATCTGAATCACGCTGGGTACCATCCGAGGTCAGGGGTAGGCTGTTGGGATCAAACATAACGGAATGGATTTTAAAAATACAATGCTATTTGGGCATAAGCTAATATTCTCTACTTTCATTATTTGTAAAAATAATTATTCATAAAAATGATTTTTAATCTGAGCGCGCAGGACGCTAAAAATGTGGGAGGGAGCGTGCTACCGATGACCGTGGGCCAGTCAAAATACATTCAATGACACGCCCCCACCGCAACGGTAACCACGATGCGAAGCGAGCCGCTCTTGATCTTGATCTGCTTGTGATCTTGATCTCAGGCGCCCCGTTAAACCACGCTGGCCGGAATTCGACAGGGATTTGGGGGGTAAACCGGCAGGGATGCCGGTTTAGCCGCCCCGCGCCATGGATGGCGCGT
>NZ_WKCD01000302.1:0-6363 GCF_021606625.1 Pseudomonas sp. PA-4-8C | reverse complement strand
CGAGCTTGCTCGCGAAAAAACCACAGGCACCGCGTTTATTCAGGAAGCACGCGTTATCGTTGACGTTTTTCGCGAGCAAGCTCGCTCCTACATTTTTGGGGTTGCCACCCGATGGCAATGCTGCCTATATTTCCGCCTGGCGCTCTCTACGCCACCTTCCGCGGAAAGGGCTGCGCCCAAGACATCCCAGCTCCACCCATTTCTACGACTCCCAACCTTGAAGCGGAAAAGGTTTGTGCAAGGAGCTCGTATGTCGCAACGCCCTTTAGCCTCCACTACCAATGGCCGCCTCAACCTTGAGCAGCAGCGCAAGCGCGCCAAGGAACTGTTGTCGCAGCTGAAAAGCCTAGACCCCAGCGCAACCTTGTCCCAGGCTCAATGGCAGGTAGCCAAACAGCTGGGCTTCGCCAGTTGGCCCAAGCTCAAGGCACACGTCGACGCCCTCGACTTTGCCGCCCGCCACCCTGGTTTCGATGCCAGCGATGAATCCCGCACCACCCACTGGCGCTGTGGCAACGATATTGCCCACAGCCTGCAACTGGCCGGGTTCAAGGGACAGTTCCGGATGCTCACGGACCCGCTGTGCATGGGGCCAGTGCGTGAACTGCCCAGCGAAGCGTTCCGAGCGATGCGCAGTACCTTTATCAGTCAGGCCTTTGCCATTGACTCCACTGAAGTTGCGCATCGCATCAACGATGAATACAACCAACTACAAGCCTTGAACAACGCCGATCCCAGTGTGCTGTGGTGCGAGGCGGACGCCTACGATCAATTGTTCCTGGTCCGCGCCCTGGCTGGCCTTGAGCAGGCGCCGCGCAAGCTGGAGCTGATTGAGGCAGACCGAATTCCCGGAGTCGAGCGATTTATCGGCATAGGCCAATTGGCCCCCGATGTGCTGGCCTGGCTCTGGCCGCAGCGGCGCTTGATCGACGACGACGCAGTGCAGTTGGCCAAACGGGTCTGGTCGGCTTACTGCGACAGCTCACCGCTCAACCTCGCGGAACTGGCCCATGGCAATCACCCTGCCCTGCCTTTTCTGGCACCGGCGTTACGGCGCCAGCTACAGGAGTTGCCGGGTATCGAGGACGGTTTGTCACTGACTGAACGTTTGTCCCTGAGGTATATCGCTGAGGCCGGGCCTGTGCCTTTCGGTCGGGTGTTTGCCGAGTTGATGGCCAAGCGCGAGCCACTGCCTTTCCTGGGCGATATGATGTTTCACGCGCTGCTGCGCCCATTGATTGATGGGACGGCGCCGCTGCTGATCGAGGCCGAAACGGACGTGGAGTGGCCGCGCCGCGTATTGGCGCTGACGCCACTGGCGCATCAGGTACTGGACGGCAATGCCTGCTGGCTGGAGCACGCCAGCCATGAGCGCTGGGTCGGTGGTGTGTGCCTGCGGCCACGGCAACCTCATTGGGCACTGGGCCTTGATGATCTGCCCGTCTGGCGTGACTGATGCTGCGCGATACGATCAGCGCTTGGGAAACAACCCCACGGCACATGCCACCACAGTCGGGTCGCCCTGGTAGACCGCCCGCGGGCTCATCGAAGGCTGGGGCGCTCGGCCGTCCACGGCGCGCAGCATGGGCCACTCAGCGGTCGGAGAACTGTGTGCCGGATCGACAATTTCCATGCAGCGACGCAGAGAGGTGAAGTCTGGCGACTGTGACAACGACAGGTGCAGGGTCTGGCTGACCGAGACCGACACTACCGAGCGCTGCGCACATTGCCCGTCATAGATCAGCGTGTGGCGGATCAACGGGTTGTCATGGCAGTACTTGAGCAGGTTGACCTGCCGCGAGTGCACCAGCGCAGTGTTGATGATCAGCAGGTCAAACGCCACAACGCCCGAGCGTGTCAGTGCCTGCAACTCGTCGAACGAACTCAACGGGGCGATGCGGTGATAGCCCAGCTGGTTGAGCATTTTCTCGATCTTGATCCGTTGCAAAAGCTCTGCATCGGCAATCAGAAGGCGTAACGCTTTATTGGACATAGGGTAAACCTGACAGTTGGGCATCCGCGTCGATCATTCAACGCTGAGCAAAGTAACCGTCAGGGGTGAACCCTGACTTTAAGGCGATTCTGAAACGGCAATCCGGGGCACACCGTACTTTTAAGAATCGCCTCAAAGCCTTCGCGCCACTCGCTACCTACCATGGGCTGCGTTCCCTTACCCGACCATGGAATTACCGTGTTCATGTTTCTACTCAGAATGGGGCTGCTCGCCTGCGGCCTGCTGGTGCTTGCGCCCCCGCCTGCCGATGCGGCGCTGAAGATCGAAGGCACCCGCCTGATCTATTTCGGCCAGGACAAGGCCGCCGGTATCAGCGTGGTCAACCAGGCCTCGCGGGAAGTGGTGGTGCAAACCTGGATCACCGGCGAGGACGAATCAGCCGACCGCACCGTGCCCTTTGCCGCCACCGAGCCATTGGTACAACTGGGCGCCGGGGAGCATCACAAGCTGCGCATCCTGTATGCCGGTGAGGGCTTGCCCAGCGATCGGGAATCGCTGTTCTGGCTCAATATCATGGAGATCCCGCTCAAGCCTGAAGACCCCAACAGCGTGCAGTTCGCGATCCGCCAGCGGCTCAAGCTGTTCTATCGGCCCCCCGCACTCCAGGGCGGCTCGGCCGAGGCGGTGCAGCAATTGGTATGGAGCAGCGACGGGCGCACGGTGACGGTCAACAACCCCAGCGCCTTCCACCTGTCGCTGGTCAACCTGCGAATCGACAGCCAGACGCTCAGCGATTACCTGCTGCTCAAGCCCCATGAACGCAAAACCCTGACCGCGCTCGACGCTGTGCCCAAGGGCGCCATTCTCCACTTCACCGAAATCACCGATATCGGTTTGCAAGCCCGTCATAGCACGGCGCTCAACTGATAAATCACGGGGTATTTATACCAATGTCACTGACCAAACGCTGTTTACCCCTACTGATATGGGCCTGCGCGGTCCTGCCCGCCACCAGCCACGCACTGGCCTGCCGCGAGGACGGCACCAACTCGATCATCACCCAGGAAGCGCTGGGCACGGCGCTGGCAGTCGCCGCCGACGCACCCAACGGCACCATCATTTGGGAATCCGGCCCGCGCTCGACCAATGTCATCTGCAAGGACGACTACCTCCACGGCCGTGAGGAAGTGTATTTCTATGTCAACCCGGCCAGCGTGAGTATCGGCACCGGGATCCGCGTGGGCATTCGCTATAACAACCAACCGATTACCCAAAGCACCGGTAAGGTCGGTACCGGTTTCTTCTCCGACCGAGGCTGCAATTTGTCCAACTGCGTGGGCTGGGACAAGGCGCGCTTCACCCTCAATTTCAGCGTGTTCATCGAGAAGTACGACCCCACGCCACCGAGCGGCCAGGCCAGCACCCTGACCTCTTACCGCGTGTTCCAACTGGACGGCGTGCGCGGGCTCAACTCACGACCCAACAGCAACTTCAATTATGTGGTCACTGGCATGAACGATATCCGCTTCGTGCCTTGCACTCCCGAACTGACCATCAGCCCCAGCGTGGTCAACTTCCCCACACCTTCGCGCAAAGCCTCGATCGGTGAAGTCGCCAGCAGCGCGAACTTCAGCCTGAACCTGCGCAAGGGCTGCGACACGCCCTATACTGTCAGCGCACGCTTCGCCACCACGCCGGGCGGCGGCAGTGTGAACAATGGCCTGCTGGTGCCGGACAACAACAGCTCAGTCGGCATCTCGCTGTCTCGCGCCGAGAGCCAGCAGCAACTGCCCTTCAATAACTGGTTCACGCTGCAGGAGCTGATGGGCCTGGGCCAGAGCCACGATGAATTCCGCGCCGACCTCAAGTGGCGCACCCTACCGATTCCCGGAGCGTTCGACGCTGCCGTAGTGGTGGATATGTACTACAAGTAGGTGATTTTTAAGGATCGTCTTATGCCACCGGCAGAGGCCCAGACGTAAAGTCTGCCGATGCGATTGAAAAGTTATCTGCTCCAGATCAACCCCGTCCTCTCCCGACCCGAAGCAGCCAGAAGGCTGCTTCGTATTTTTGCGAGCGTGCTGCTGGTAGGCATCCTCAGCGGGGTCTATACCTTTTTGCTGTCGACCTTCAACAACGACATCTCCCAGCGCCGCGGCTACATGAGCAGCGCCATTGCCGAAGCCCATACCTTTTTCACCAACCGCCAAGCCCTGCTCGAAAGCCTGAGCCTGTCGGCAGTGCGCAAGCAGTCCAGGGTCTATCCGTCCTCGGCCGAAGAACAACACCTGGAATTGGGCGACACATCGGGCAACCAGTGGAGCATCTGGCTGACCGCACGCATGCGCGACTACCTCAAGGCCACACAGCTGAACCTACTCTATGTAAACGCCGGCCCCAACCCGCAAGTGATGCGCCTTTACGACGCCACCGCGCAGGTATTGCCGATTTCCAAATGTATGCTCAACCGCCTCAAGGCTCTGCAGCACACCGACCCGGCCACGCTTAACGAACTTTGGCTGAGCGACAGGACTGAACAGCACTCGCACCTGTATATCTTCATCCGCCTGGACGAGCGTGATCGCGACTCCGGCTGGCTCGGCCTGGAGATGGATAGCCGTGAAGTCTCATCGACACTCAGCGACCAGAGCGCCGGTGAGTTCATGATGCTCAATTCCCAGGGCATGCTGGTGTTCACCAACAGCACCGATACACAGTTGAGCCAGCAACACCTGAGGCCCGGCGAAGACAGTTTTTTCGGTTTTGTCGGCAGCGGCTGGCTGCCCGACCACCTGGTGATTCGCAAACACCTGAAGTCCTCTGAATGGCAGTTGATGTACTCCATCGACCTGCGTGCGGTGGTCACCGGCCTGTGGAAACAGCTGCTCGGTTCGCTGCTGTTCTGCCTGTTCAGCCTGACACTGATCTGGCTGGTGATGCGCCGCGTCGATCAGCGTTTCATCATTCCGTCGATCCATCGCATCCAGGCGTTGATCGAAAGCGAAGCCTTCGGCCGCGATGTGATCCAGACCGCGCCAGTGGCCCTTTGCGTGCTGCGCCGCACCGACGGCCGGGTGGTACTGGAAAACACCCTGGCCCAGCAATGGCTGGGTAACGGGCCGGAGCGCGAGGCGCTGCGCGCCGGCTGGATCGAGCAAGCCTTTGCCAACGGACCTTCCGAGCGCAGTGACTACTTTGAAACCATCGACGGCCGTCACCTGTACCTGAGCAGTGCACCGACCCGCTACAAAGGCGAAGACGTGCTGTTTTGCGCCTTCAGTGACATCAGTGCGCGCAAGCAGGTCGAGGCGGCGCTGGAAGAGGCGCGGCAATCGGCGGACGCAGCCAACGCGGCAAAAACCCTGTTCCTGGCGACCATGAGCCATGAAATCCGTACACCGCTGTATGGCGTGCTCGGCACCCTGGAACTGCTGGCGCGCACGCAACTGGATGCACAACAAAAGGACTACCTGCAGGCGATCGAAGGCTCATCGTCGACCTTGCTGCAACTGATCTGCGATGTGCTGGACGTATCGAAGATCGAGGCCGGGCAGTTGGCACTGGAGATGGGCGAGTTCTCGCCGCTGGACCTTGTGCATGAAATCATCCAGGGCTACGCCGCAGCCGCCCACGCCAAGGGCCTGCAGCTGTATGCCTGCTTCGATCCCAAGCTGCCGGAACGCCTGATCGGCGACGTAACGCGCATCCGCCAGATTCTCAATAACCTGCTCAATAACGCGGTGAAATTTACCGACTATGGGCGCGTGGTAATGCGGGTCAAAGTGCTGGGCCGCGACGGGGAACGCTCCAGTCTGTTGTGGCAAGTCTCGGACACCGGCAAAGGTATCGCCCAGGAAGACCAGGCGATGATCTTCGAGCCGTTTTACCAGAGTGAAGGCAATACCAATGTGGTCGCCGGCACCGGCCTGGGCCTGCCTATCTGCCAGCGCCTGACGGAGTTGATGAACGGCAATATCCGCATGGTCAGCGAACTCGGCCTGGGCAGCAGTTTCAGCCTGATCCTACCGTTGGAAGAAGCATCTGTTCCACCGATGACACCGTTGCTGGCTGAGACCATTTACGTGGCCTCGCCGATCCCGGAACTGGCAAACGCGATCGCCGGCTGGTTGCGCCGCTGGGGCGCAAGGGCCCAGGCCGGCTTGCCGACGCTGGCGGACACGCATCTGCTGTTGCAAGTGCACCCCGGCAGCGTCGACCCGTTGCTGGTGCCCGAGTGGCCCGGGCCGGTGATTCACGTGAGCAGCAACGCCTGCCCCGGCGTAGAAGCCGACGCCGGCGCCTGGCACGTCAACCTCAACCACCTGGGGGCTATTCATCAGGCCGTGAGCCAGGCGCAAGGGCTATGGGTGGCCCGTGCCGATGAGCAAACGCACCGGCGGGATCTGAAC
>NZ_WKCD01000301.1:0-6474 GCF_021606625.1 Pseudomonas sp. PA-4-8C | reverse complement strand
GTGCATGCCCCTTCACATCATCCGCCCGGGAAATCGCCTGGATCACCAGCAAATGGTTGCCCGAACCACCCAGGAATGTGGAGTTCAAGGTCTTGCCACCACCTTGGGTAGCGCTGCTGTCCACTTGGCGCAGGCCCAGGCCCTTGTAGGTGAGTTTCTTCTCGCCCAGTTTCTTGAAGTCGGGCAGGGCAGCACTCTGGTCCTTGACGAAATCGGCCACGGCGCCGTCGAGGAACTGCGGGTCGTTATCCTGGATCTTTGTCCCATCGTTGCGCACGGTTTCGGCGACGATCACCACACTTTTCGTCGTTGAGTTGGCGTACAGGGTGCCTTGGGTGTCGGCGGTGCCGTCTTGCGCCGTGCCGGATGGCAGGGTGTCGGCGCTGTAGGCCTTGGGCAGTTTGAAGGTGAACTTGCCACCCAAGGTGGAGATGGTCTGGGTGGTGGGCTTGGCAGCAGCGAACACGCTGCTGGCGGTGAGCGCGAGGGCCAGCAGCATTGCGGTCTTGGTGAACGTGGCCATGAAGCACTCCGGGGATGAACGAAATTGCGGCGTATTCTGTCAGAAAATTCGCAATCTCGTTCATCGGCCCCGTCACACTTTGTCGGAAGACTCTTCCTCAAGCCTGTCCATTTCAAACAGGCGCGCCAGTTCCGCACGGGCTTCCTGGGCGGTTTGCATGACCTTGGCCGCGTCGTCGTACACCGCGTGTTGGGCGGCGAGTACCTGCTGGTCGTGGGTCTTGAAGCGGTTGATGCGCGCATCGGCCTGGGCCTGGCTCAAACCGAGGCCGACCAGGGTACGGCGGCTCATTTCCAGGCTGGAGTAGAAGGTTTCGCGCACCGGTGAAGCGTCCAGGTCCACCAAGCGGTGTACGTGCTGGCGGTTGCGCGCACGGGCGATGATCTTCATGTGCGGGTAGAGGTTGCGCACCAACTCGGCGGTCTTGATGTTGATCTCCGGGTCGTCCATGGCGATCACGAAGAATTCCGCTTGATCGACTTTGGCCGCGTGGAGGATTTCCGGGCGTTGGGGGTCGCCGTAGAACACCGGCATGCCACCGAAACTGCGGGTCAGCTCGATGGTTTCCACCGAGGTGTCGAGGGCGATGAACGAGATGTTCTGGGCGCGCAGGATGCGCGCCACGATCTGGCCCATGCGGCCCATGCCGGCGATGACCACGCGGGGCGCATCGCTTTCGATGGCGCGGTATTCCTCGGGTACTTCCACCGGCTTGACCTTGGGCTTGAACAGCTTCGGGCACACCAGCAACAGCAGCGGGGTCACGGCCATGGACAGCGTGATGGTGAGCACCAGCACGTCGTACAGCTGCGGTTCGAACAGGCCCTGGTCGCGGCCGATCTTGAACACCACAAAGGCGAACTCACCCCCCGCCGCCAGCACCACGCCCAGGCGTAAAGCGCTTTCGCGGTTGAGGTCGCCCACCATTCGCCCGACGGCGTACAGCAGCGGCAGCTTCAAGCCGATCAGCAGCAGGGTCAGGCCGATCACCACCAGCGGTGTGCTGAGCAGCAGGCTGAGGTTGGCGCCCATGCCTACGCTGATGAAAAACAGCCCCAGCAGCAGGCCCTTGAACGGCTCGATCTGGGATTCCAGTTCGTGGCGGTATTCCGAATCCGCCAGCAGCAGGCCGGCGAGGAAGGCGCCCAGGGCCATGGACACGCCCACCAATTCCATCAGCCAGGCGGTGCCGATCACCACCAGCAGCGCGGTGGCGGTGGACACTTCGCGCAGGCCGGTCTTGGCGACAATGCGAAACACCGGGCGCAACAGGTAGCGCCCGCCGATGATCACCACCGCGATGCTGCCGAGGATCTGCAGCACATGTTGCAGGCCTTGGGCCTCGGTGGTCGGATGATCGCTGCCGGCCAGCAACGGCACCATGGCGATCAGCGGGATGGCGGCGATGTCCTGGAACAACAGGATGGCAAAGGCCAGGCGCCCGTGGGGTTGGTTGAGTTCCTTGCGTTCGGCCAGGCTTTGCAGGCCAAACGCCGTGGAGGATAGTGCCAGGCCAAGGCCCAGCACGATGGCGCTGTTCCACGACTGGCCAAACAGCCACAGCGCGACCGCGCCCATCACCACACCGGTGAGCAGGACCTGGGCCAGACCGACGCCGAACACCGCCTTGCGCATCACCCATAAACGTTTGGGTGACAATTCCAGGCCGATGATGAACAGCAACAGCACCACGCCCAGTTCAGAAAACTGCGCCACGCTTTGCGGGTTGCCGATCAGTCCAAGTACCGACGGGCCGATGATCACACCGGCGAACAGATAGCCCAGCACCGCGCCCAATTGCAGGCGCTTGGCCAGGGGCACGGTCAGCACGGCGGCGAACAGGAACACCACGGCTGCTTGTAACAGGTTGCCTTCATGGGGCATTACGAACTCCAGCATTTGCATCGATCAACGGTAGGAGCGAGCTTGCTCGCGAAAAACGCAAGGGCACCGCGTTATATCCGGTTTGTCGCGTCATCGTTGAGGATTTTCGCGAGCAAGCTCGCGCCTACGGTGGGGGAGGATAGGGCCCTATTAGAGCGCTTTTTCACATTTTGAAACTTGTATTTTTGTCGCGACAGTCAATGGATGTTGGCGCTCATCCCATTTTTACGCCGGTTTTACGAAAGTATTAATACCATTTAATTCAATGGCTTTCGCGCAGGTCTACTAACGTTTCGAAAAACTGAACCAGTAGTCACCACGGTCAGGTGTTTCGAATTCGATGCGTGTGGATCGTTGAAACAAGGCGTGCACGCAGTCACGGATGAAAGGCTTGGACCACAAGGAGTAGAACGTGGATAGAAGACTTGCGACTGCCGCTTTACCTCGTATTTCTGCGCTTTCTCTTGCGATCCGCCTGGGCGTGGCCGGGCTGGTGATGGGGCTGGCGAGCCCGGATGTGTTCGCCGCCTGTAGCCCGGCGAGTCCCACCGCTGGAGCGACGGTGACCTGTACGGGTGTGCCGACATTGCTGCTGATTCCCAACACCTTCAACAGCGCTGTCAACACCCTCACGGTCAACGTCACCGCCGGGACGAAGCTCAATACATTGGTGGGTGGTGTCGCGCTGAGCCTGACGGGCAACAACACGACATTGAACAACGCCGGCACCATTGACCCGGCAGTACTTGGGTTGGTTTCAGCCCTGAGCGGTGGTGTGGTGATCGGCAACTCGACAGCCAATGCGCTGAACATCACCAACGCGGCCACCGGCGTTATTAACGGTACCGGCGCGCTGCTTGGGTTGAACCTGGCCTCGCTGGGCGGCATGGCACTCAATGCCACCAACGGCGTAGGCGGCACCACCACGATTGTCAACGACGGCACCATTGGTTCGTCTTTCTTGCTCGGCCTTTCGCTGCTTTCCTCCGACACCCCGGTGGTGGCGGTACAGGGTGGCGGGCAGGTCAATATGACGAACAACGGCACCCTGACCGGGCGCGTGGCGTTCGAGAGCTCCACTACAGGGAACACGTTCCGCAACACCGGCACCATCTCTGGCGGCGTGTCGATGGGGACCGCCAGTACCAACACCTTTACGGCAGTCACGGGCTCGCAAGTGACCAACGGCGGCGGCCTCGGCTTGAGCCTGGGCGGACTGATCGGCGTGAACCTGACGTTTGCGCCCACCGGCCAGGTGGACGGCGGCGCAGGCGGCAGCAACTCGCTGATTCTTGAAAACACGACGGGTGTCGGTGGCGGCAGTACTGGCACCGGCTCGGCCTCAAGCGCCAACTATGTCAACTTCAACAACCTAGCCATCAATAGTGGCACCTGGACCCTGCAGGGGCCGTTGGTCAGCGGCAGCACCACGCTCAACGGCGGCGTGGCGCAATTCAATAACAACTCGACATTCGGCAGCGGTGTGCTCACGTCCAACGGCGGCGCTATCGAAGCCACCACTAACAACCTGACGCTGGCTAACCTGATGACCCTCGGAACCGGTGGCCTGACGGTGCAGGGGGCTGCTACCGGGCTGACTTTGAGTGGCCTGATCTCGGGCACTGCTGGCCTGAACAAAGCCGGTACCGGCGAGTTGATCCTTAGCGGCGCCAACACCTTTCAGGGCGGCACCACCTTGAATGCCGGCACGCTCACATTGGGCAATGCCGCAGCGCTAGGCTCCGGTGCCTTGACCGTCGCGGGTGCGGGTACGTTTGAGAGCAATGCTGCGCTGACCACCAGCAATGCGATTACCTTGAACGCCAATCTGACCGTAGATGGCGTGAACCCGCTGACCCTTGGCGGGGTTGTCAGCGGCGGTTCCGGGTTGATCAAGGAGGGCGTATCGAGCCTGGCGCTTACGGGCAACAATACTTACACCGGCGCCACGGCCCTCAACGCCGGTTCGCTGGTGGTTGGCTCCAATACTGCGCTCGGCACCAGTGTGTTGAACGCCTCGGCGGGTACCACGTTGGATGCCAGTGCAGCAGTGAGCCTGGGCAATAACCTCAACCTGGGCGGTAACCTGACCCTTGGCGGCAGCAACGCGCTGACCCTTGGCGGCGTGGTGGCGGGCCTTGGCGGGTTGATCAAGAACGGCCCGGCGGATCTGATCCTCAATCAAGCGAACACTTACCTGGGCAACACGGCACTCAACAGCGGCAAGCTGGTGATTGGCGCTACCGGTGCCTTGGGTGCGGGTACGTTGAATGCTGCCGCAGGCACGACCCTGGACGCCAGCACCACTGCCACGCTGACTAACGCGGTCAACCTGGCCGGTAACCTTGGAATCGGCGGCAGCGCCAACCTGACCCTGGGCGGCACGGTCAACGGTGCAGGCAGCCTGACCAAAAACGGCACGGCCGGCCTGACACTCAGCGGCAGCAATAACTTCCTGGGCGGCACTACCTTGAATGCGGGCAGCCTGACCGTCGGCAGCAACACGGCGCTTGGCCTGGGCAACTTGACCGTCGGCGGCGCCGCCACCCTTAACAGCACCTCGGCGGTGGCGCTGGGCAATGGCATTGCCCTCAACGCCGGGCTGACCGTCGGCGGCACCAATGGGCTGACCCTGGGCGGTGTGGTCAGCGGCGCGGGCGCGCTGATCAAGGATGGCCTGGCCAACCTGACCCTTAACGGCACCAACACTTTCACCGGTGGCACCAGCCTCAACGCCGGTACGTTGACCTTGGGCACGGCAGGCGCATTGGGCGCAGGCTCCTTGACGGTCGGCGGTGCGGCAACCCTGGATAACAGTGCGGCCCTTACCCTGGGCAACGGGATTGCCTTGAATGGCGACCTGACGCTCGCGGGTAACAATGACCTGAACCTCAGCGGCGTGATCAGCGGCGCCAGTGCGCTGATCAAAAATGGCTTGGCTGACCTGACCTTGAGCGGCAGCAACACGTTTACCGGGCCATTGAATATTGTCTCCGGCAGCGTCACCACCGGCAGCGCCGGTGCATTGGGCAACACCTCCGGTGTCGATGTCAGCACCGGCGCCGCACTGAACCTGGGCGTCGATTCCAGCCTGGCCGGCCTCAGCGGTGCGGGTGGCGTGGCAGTCGGCGGCGGTTTGAATCTCACCGTGGGAGGGGTGAACACCAGCAGTACTTTTGACGGTGACCTCAGCGGCGCGGGCAGCTTGATCAAAGTGGGTACCGGCACGCTCACGCTCAACGGAATCAATGGCATCACCGGTAACACGGCGATCAACGCGGGCACCCTGGATGTCGATGGTTCTCTGGGCAGCGCGTTGGTCAACGTGAATAGCGGCGGCACCCTCACCGGCAGTGGCTCGCTATTGGGTACGGCGAATATCAATAGCGGCGGGCACCTGGCGCTGGGCAGTGGCACGACCTTGTCGGCTGGCGGCCTGAACATGAGTGCCGGGGCCAGTCTGGATGTGGCGCTTGGCGCACCGTCGCTGACTTCGCTGATGAATGTCGGTGGCAACGTGAACCTGGCCGGCGACCTCAATGTGAGCGATGCCGGTGGCTTTGGCGCTGGTGTGTATCGCTTGATCAACTACACCGGCGGCTTGACCGGCGCATTGAACGTCAACACGGTGCCGCTGGGTTATGGGCTGGGTGATCTGCTGGTACAGACCTCAGTGGGCAGCCAGGTCAACCTGGTGGTAGCGGCGCCGAATATTCGTTTCTGGGACGGCAGCAACACCCTTGCCAACGGCACTGTTGACGGTGGCAACGGCACCTGGACAGCGGGGGGCACCAACTGGACCTCGGCCGACGGCCTTTCCAACCAGACCTGGGGCGGTGGCTTTGCGGTGTTCCAAGGCGCGGCGGGCACCGTCAGCGTGAATGGCGTACAAACCATCACTGGCATGCAATTCGTCACCGATGGCTACAACCTGGTCAATGGCACCGGTGGGCAGTTGAGCACCGGCAGCGGCAACTTCGCCGTGCGCGTCGACCCACTGGCGACTGCCACTCTTGGCGTCGATATCACCGGCGCGGGCGTTCTGAACAAACTCGATACCGGCACGC
>NZ_WKCD01000300.1:0-6476 GCF_021606625.1 Pseudomonas sp. PA-4-8C | reverse complement strand
GGATGTACAACATGATCACGGTGATTGGCGCGATCAGTACGTTACGCAGCGCATGGCGCAACACGATGCGTGAGGTCGACGCGCCTTTGAGGCGGGCGGTGCGGATGTACGGCGCCTGCATCACCTCGACCATCGAGGCCCGGGTGATGCGCGCCAGATAGCCGATGCCGAAGAGGCACAGCACCATCAGCGGCAACGCCAACTCTACCGCATTGAAACCGTCGCTCATGCTGCTCACACCTGGCAGCCAGTTGAGCCAGAACACGAAGATCGCTGAGACAAACACCGCGCTGGCGAAGTCCGGGATCGAAGTGGTGACGATCGACAGAAACGACACCAGTCGATCCACCGCCGAGCCCTGGCGAATCCCGGCCAGAATGCCGAGGGTCAACGCCACCGGCACCATGACCGCCAACGCCAACCCGGCGAGGATCAACGTTTGCCCGAGGTTCGGTAGCAGCAGATCAATTACCGGTTCGCGAAAATGCACCGAGGTGCCCCAGTCGCCGCTGAGAAAGTCCTTCAGCCACACCAGGTAGCGCCAGACGAAGGGTTGGTTGTAACCGTGTTCCACCAGCCAAGCAGCGCGCTGGTCGGCGGCGGAATAGGGGCCGAGGACGTTGATTGCGACGTCTTCGATATTCAGTTCCAGGGCCAGGAACACGATCACTGACACCGACAGCAAGGTTGCCGCCAGCGCCAATAACTTGCGCAATAAAAATTCAGCCATGCTAGCACGCTCCGGCTAATCAAGGGATGGCGGCCCACCGCAGCTGAGTGGGCGGGCTCGTTCGGGGCGCTTGAATCAGGCGCTCAACCAGACTTGATCCATTGGGTAGAAGTCCGACGGGTGAACCTCAAAGCCCTGGACTTTCTTGCTCGCGGCGGTGAATTTATCGCCCCAGAACGGCTGGACCATGACGCAGGCGTCTTGCAGGATCTGCTCGACGCTTTGCATCGCTGCTGCCCGTTGTTTCGGGTCGATGATGCCCATGGCTTTGTCCAGCGCTGCGTCGAACGCCGGGTCGCTGTAGTGGCTTTCATTCCAGGCCGCGCCGCTGCGGTAGGCCAGTTCCAGCGACATCACACCAAGTGGGCGGTGTGCCCAGTAGGTGAGGCTGAACGCGGCCTTATCCCAGATCGGCCAGTATTGCGTCGCGGGGATCACTTTGAGGTTGATGCGGATGCCGGCCTCGGCGCAGTTTTGCTGGAGGATCTGCGCGCAATCCTGTTCGTAGCGGCCCTGGGTGTTGCCGACGATCAGGTCGATGTCTATGCCGTTCGGGTGGCCGGCTTCGGCGAGCAGTTTCTTCGCACCCGCCACGTCCCGCGCACGTTTGGGCAGCGGGAAGTATTCCGGGTGGGACGGCGCGACGTGATGATCTTCGCCCAGGGTGCCCATGCCGCGATAGGCGATTTTCAGCATCTGCGCGTTGTCGGCGCAGAGCGCTACTGCTTTGCGGATGCGCAGGTCGTCAAACGGCTTCTGGTCGCAGGCCATGCGCATGACGATTGTTTGCGCCGATTTACAGGTCAGCAGTTGCGCGCCGGGCAAGCGTTTGGCCAGGTCGAGTTCGGCCACGGTCACCCGGTACAGCACGTCCACTTGCCCGGCCTGCAACGCTGCGAGATGGGTGGAAATATCGGTGCCCATGTCGACGTAGCGCAACTCGTCGAGGTTTGCTGGTGTGCGCCAGTAATCGGCACGCTTGGCGAAGGTCGCCTGCTTGTTGACCGCGAACGACATCAGTTTGAACGGCCCTGTACCCAGCGGATTTTTCGCCCAGTCGTCACCGGCCTTGAAGCTGCGGTGCACGATGGCGCAAGTGAAGGCGTTGAGCATTTCCGGGATCGCCAGCATCGGTCGCTTGAGTACCAGGCGGAACTGGAAGTCACTGACTTTTTCGAACGCGGTAATGTCCTGGAACGCGGTGCGGTTGACCGACTTGGAATCGGCGGCAGTCCAGCGCTCGATATTGTGCTGCACGTCCTCGACGTTGAAGGTGTCGCCGTTGCTCCACTTCACGTTTTGGCGCAGGTTGAAGGTCCAGGTTTTCAGGTCCTCGGACGGGCTCCAGCTCTCGGCCAGGTACGGGTGAGTGATGTTGTCGGCATCGACCCAGGTCAGGAATTCGAGACTGTTGCGCAGCAGGTTCGAGGCTTCGATCCAGGTGATCAGCATCGGGTCCTGGACTTCCTGGATAGCACAGGCAAACCTCAGGCTGCCGCCCTGACGCGGCGTTACCGCGTCAGCGGCATGAGCCGAATTACCGAGCAGCGCGGAACCGAGGAAAGTGTTCGCACTGGCGGCGGTGATACCCAGCAGTGCGGCGGTGCGCAGGAATTGGCGACGATTGATCTCGCCACTTTTGACTTGGGTGCACAGGTCGTTCACCGCTGGATGCGGCAGAGTGCCGTCCAGTGTCATTAAGTCTTTCATATGCCTCTCCGATAACGTGCAAAAGTGCGTTTTTCGACTGGCCGCACATGGGGCGAGCGGCAGACGCGGTCGGTTCGATGAACCGAGACTGTCAGTGGCCGGCAGCGCGAAGGCGCAGGCGTGACAGGCGTGAAGCCGGCAGTAGGGCAAGGCGCAACGAGATCAGAAGGACGGAGGCTGGGTATGACATAGGGCTGCTCTCATGTTGTTTTTATTAGAGATGCCCGCAGTTTTGTCATCTGGGCAACGATCGACAAACGATAAATTCAACGCTGAAACGTTCGATAAATGCATGTTACTGACCGTAAGGAAGGCTGCCGCTTGAGCTAGACAGGCCGGACGGAGGGTACGAAACACTGCGCGGTGGCCGCAAACGCCCCTTGTTCCTGGTGGGAACAAGGGGAAAACCGGACAGTGTCGAAGGAGGTTACGGCGCCGTCCGGGGCAACTCAGCGTGGCATCAGGCGCGGATCGAACGGATAGTCCGAGAGCAACTCAATGCCGTTTTCGTGGATGTAAATCTGCTCTTCGAGCTTGACCCCTTCGCCGCCCGCATCGTGGCCGATGTAGCTTTCCACGCAGATGGTCATGCCGGCTTCGAACATCCCGTCGTAACCCAGTGCATCAATGTCTTCGCGGTGCACCACGTACGGGTATTCACCGGTCATGCCAACCCCGTGGGCGAGGGCGAAATAGCGGTTGGCCTTGTAGTTGTCCGGGATTCTCCAGGCCAGCTCGGCGTATTCCTTGAAGCTGCGGCCGGCCTTGAGCATTTCCATGTTGGTCTGCACTTGTTCGTAGGCCAGTTTGTACAGCTCCTGTTGCTTGGCGGTGGCGGCTTGCTCGCCGCAGAGGAAGGTCCGGGAAAAGTCCGCGTAATAGCCGAAACGACCAACCACATCGGTGTCCAGCGCCACCAGGTCACCGGCTTCGATGGGCCGGGTGCTGCACTCCTGGAACCACGGATTGGTGCGCGGGCCGGAGGACAGCAGGCGGGTTTCGACGTAGTCGCCGTCGGTAGCGATCACGTGCTGGTGCAAGTGCGACCACAGTTCGTTTTCGCTGATGCCCGGCACCAGCTTGCTTTCCATCAAGCGCACGCCGGCCTCGGTGGCACGCAGGCTGGCGCGGATCATCTTCAGCTCGTTCGGCACCTTGATGCAGCGCGCGCGCTCCAGCGGTTCCTGGGCATCGAATATCTGGTAGCCGAGTTTTTGCAGTTCGAACGCAGCGGCTGAGGTCGCGCTTTCGATGGCGACGCGTTTGTTGCCGCCGCCGTGCTGGCGCACCAATTCACCGATTTCAGCGGCCCATTCGGCGGTGACGTTATTCAGGAAGCTGTCGCAGAAGTAATAGGAGATGGCCTTGGCCGGGCGCACTTCATCGACGGTGTTGAGCTGTTCGGCCAGGTGCAGGCAGCCGCCGAATTCGAAGACCACCACCGGGCCTTCTGCCGGGATGAAGGCGTAACGTGCCGGGTTGCGCGCCGAGTACACCTGCATGTTGCGCGAGCCGGTGGCGTAGCGCATGTGGGTCGGATCGAACAGCACGCACGCAGCGTAGTCGCGTTTTTTCAGTTCGTTGCGCACACGTTGCAAACGGTCCAGCTGGATCTGCTGAATTTCGGCGTAGGTCGGTTCGCAGTCGGCGGGGGTGCGGTTAGGGCCGGACAGACTCATGGGTGTTCCTCGCAGGGCAAATACGGTTGGTTTTTCTAAGATTTTTCTGGGATGGATCAGTCGAGCAACTGGTCGCTGCGTACCAGGTTGCGTTCGGCTTGCAGATGGGCTTCGGACAGGCGTCCGTAAAGCTGTTTGGTGCGCTGGGCACGGCCGATGATTCCGGGCTTTTCGGAGTAGGCGAAGATCGCCGTATTGCGTTCAGTAGTGCCTTCGACGCGGGTTACCCGGTGCACTGAAAAGCGACCCTTGAAAATCTGCAAATCGCCTGGGTTGAGCTCCAGTTCCTGCACGCGACTGCGGTCGTCCCCGCGCACCACGTTGCCGACAGCGCCGAGGTTTTCCTGGGTGCGCGTGCGGATCATCGGTGCGTACTCGAACAGGCCGCCAGCCTCGGGCTTCTGGGTCATCATGCTGACGATGAATTCGTTGGTATCGAAGTGCCAGGGTTGCTCGGTGCCTTCGGGCATCACATTGATCACCAGCCCAGCGAACGGGTCGGCGTATTCGAAAATTTCCGGCTCGTCGAGGCAGGCACCGATAAATCGCTTCATCATCGGCGAGACGTACAGGCGATGGATGATCGCGTCCGGGGTAATCATGTCCCGCGTGACAAAACCGCTTGTGCGCTCCATGAATGTGCGGCGCGGGTCATCCTGGGGCAGGGTAGGGTCGTCTTCTGTGAAATAGGCGTTGACCTTGCGCACCGAGTAAAAGGTCTTGCCCGACAGTGCCTGACCTTCGGCACGGGCCCGTTCCAGCGCCTCCGGCCGCAAGAAATCTTTCAGCAGGCAGCAACCGTCTTCGGCCAGTTCTGCGCGGGCGTGTTCGATCAGCGCCTGCAACCGGACATGGCCCGAATCATGTATGGGGTACAACTCGGTATTTATGATATCGCTGATATCGCCCACTTCGGCGTCGGCAAGTTGAAGGCTCATGCAAGTCTCCTGGAACTATCAATTAACAGTGTTTGGCGTTGAATCGATAGTTGCTTAAAGAGGTGCGAAGTGGAAATTACAAGTTGTGATCGAATCCATCGGCAGGGGCGATAGTTATGTCAGGCGAACTGGATGGGACCTTACTTAAAGTGTTTGTTGCGATTATCGAGTGCCACGGATTTTCTGCGGCGGCCGAGCGTCTGCATAAAACCCAATCGACCATTAGCCAAAGTTTGCAGCGCCTGGAAGAAATCGTCGGCACGCCGTTGGTCCAGCGCACCAGTCGCTCGGTGAGCCTGACACCCGGTGGCGAGACGTTTCTGATCTATGCGCGGCAGATCCTCAAACTGCATGCCGATGCGATCAACGCCGTGCAACTGCCCGATGAGCAGATGTGCATTCACGTTGGCATGCCCGAGGACTACGCCCAGTTTTGCCTGGCCGAGGTGTTGCGCGACTTTCAGGTGCAGTTTCCCCAGGTGCGGCCGGACATTTGTTGCGAGATGTCGACGGCACTGGTCAGTCGTTTGCAACGCGGTGAGCTGGACCTGGTGCTCGGTGTGCAACACGCCAATCTGCAACTGGGCGAATATCTGTGCGACGAGCCGCTGGTGTGGGTGGCGGCTGAGGGCTGGAGCGCCGGGGCGGATGTCTCGGTGCCTCTGGCAGTGTATGCCGAGGGCTGCGCCTTTCGAGCCAATGCCGTGCGGGCGCTGGCCGAGGCCGGACGGGCGTGGCATGTGGTTTACACCAGCCAGAGCCCGCGAGGGATAGGGATTGCCATTGAACAGGGCCAATCGGTCGGTGTCACGGCGCGGCGCCTGGTGCCGCCGGGTTGGAAGGTGCTGGACGCGGCTCAGGGCTTTCCGCCGATTGAGCCGGCGCGGTTGATGTTCTGGCGCTCCACTCAGTGCGAGGCGCTGGCCGTGGAGGCCTTGGTGGACATTCTGTCGCGTCGCTTGGGCCGTTCAGAGTGGCTGGCCGAGCGCCGGCTCACAGCGTTGACGGCGGGCCATCAGCCTCAGCAATAACAGGCTGGCGGTGACCCAGCAGACGATCCAGCCGTGCACCAGGCCAAACTGCCCGGTGGCCTGCAGCAGCCAGCCGCACAGCCAGTTGGCGGTGGCGCTGCCCAAGCCATAACCGACCATGCTAAGGCTCACCACTTGCAGGCTTTGCACGGGGCTCAAGCGTGCGCTGAGGTAGGCGGCCATCAAGCCCCAGACCGGGAAATAGAACAGCGCGAACAGCCCGGCTGCCAGCCAAGTCAAGTTCAGGCTCGGTTGCCAGAGCAGGGCGAGCATTGCCAGGCCGAAAGCGCTGATGCTCAATGCCATCCCCCTCAATGCCCCCCAGCGATCCGCCAACGCGCCCAGCAACAAACCGCCAACGACCCCGCCGATTCCGATCAGTGTCCAC